>NZ_CDRRUH010000010.1:0-69431 GCF_977045365.1 Fusicatenibacter sp. | reverse complement strand
AAGTAAGCTGGGAGAAGGAAGCAAATTTACAGTTATCATGGAATACAGGATTGCTGATAAGGGTTACTACGAGCAGGATACGGATCCGTCCCCGGATACAGAGGAAACAGACAGGATCAGCGGAAAACATGTTCTGCTGGCTGAGGATAATGACCTGAATGCGGAAATCGCAGAGTTTATCTTGGAGGATATGGGACTTATGGTTGACCGTGTTGAGGATGGAGTTCAATGTGTGGCAAGAATGGAACAGAAACCGGCAGGAACCTATGATCTGATCCTTATGGATATCCAGATGCCGAACATGGATGGATATAAGGCAACTCAGGCCATCAGAAGACTGGAAGATAAGAAAAAAGCCGGTATTCCGATCATAGCTATGACCGCCAATGCATTTGAGGAAGACAGAAAAAAGGCATTGGAAAAAGGAATGAACGGACATATTGCAAAGCCTGTTGATGCAGAAAAGGTTAAGAAAACCATTCTTTCAGCTTTACGATGAGAGGAAGGGGAAGTAAAGTATAGTTTTTTGAGGTTCACCGAATAAGATAGAAAACATATAAAGTACAGAACAGATATTCGGCTTGTTCTGTACTTTTTTTATTGAATTTATTGTGAAGTGTAATGAATGCTTGCATTTTTAAGGCGTGATGGGTAAAATAGAAAACATAGATGGCACAAAAGAGTGGAGATTAAAATGAAGAAAAAAACAGGAAAACGGATCCGGTATGGCAGTCCTGCCGGAGCGATTTTTGTTCTGGGAGTGCTGATTCTTGTCGTGGGCGGAAGCTTCGCGGCGTACACCAATTTTCAGAGTGTAAAGCGTGTCGTATCGACAGGAACACAGAGCGATACAATGTTTGGTTCGAATTATCTGTCACTGATAAGCCTGACGGATGAAAATCCTCCGGTGAAACGGATTTCACTCGCGGAAAGTGACAATTACTATAGCATTACGGTAATCGTGTGCAATTATGTGTGGGGCGATGAGACTCTTTATAACCCGAAGAACATTACCTACGAAGTCAAAGCAGTCCTGACTGCCACAGACGGCGGAAAAAACCTTCCGGATGGAATTAAAGAAATCACGATGAATAGTACTAAATTTGATGCGGATGGAACATGTACCCTGAAAGACCAGAAACTGGCAGCGGGAAAAGCAGAAAAAAACAGTTATTCCTTCCAGATTCCAAAAGCGTTGAAAGACAAGATCAAAATCCAGATAACGGCGGAACCGGATTCCAGTTCGGCAGACGCAGTAAATTCACAGAAACTGGCAGCGGTTCTTTCGTTTGCAGATTACAAAGTGACAAAAAACTGGACGGGAAAATTCCTTGATTCAACAATTAACAAGAAACCATCGGATTACGATGCATTCAATTATGAAATATCAGGAAATGGAGAAGGAAAGGTGACGGTCACATGGGATGATAAGCTGCAGCTGAGCAGCTGGACTGTAATAGGTGGGAAGAATACCACAGTCCCGGAGCAGGGGAAGCATTCGTATGTATTTGATGTGGACGCTTCGACAACCGCGATCCAGTTCCAGTTTTACAGAAACCCGGACAAACCGTTAGAGGAGAAAGAAAATAACTGGATTTCTTTTGGAAGTCTTGTTACTGTTTCCTACCAGGAAAAGAAAGCAGAAGGGGCAGGGTGAGTTAGAAAAATGGGTGGATTATAAATGTCTCCTACTATTTTTACAGGCAGGATAGGATTGATAAAAATGAGAGTACGTAAAAAGATAAACTGGATGAAGCGTATGGTAGCGGCCGGAATGGCAGTCTGCATGGTACTGACGACACCGGCATCGGCACTGGCAGGGGCAGAAGAAGGCACGGGAACGCAGAACGTATCGGAAGAAGCAGCAGGCGAATCCATTCTGGATACCGGGACAGGCTCTGTAGATGCAGGGGAAGATGGCGGAACCGGAGGACAGACGGAAAGTACAGAGCAGAGCGGGACAAAAACCCGGACAGACAGCGCGGAACCATCAGAAAAGGACGGCGAGACAGAAGAGACTGGATCTACAGAAAAAGACAGCGAGACAGAAGAGACTGGATCTGCGGAACAAGGCGGCGAGACAGAAAAAACAGGATCAGCAGAAAAGGAAACACAGCAGGACAGCACAGATTCCGTAGAGAGCAGCAGCCAGATAGACGACACAGCAGTGTCAGAAAGTGCAGAGCAGAAAACAGAGTCCAAGGCTGCAGAAAATGACGGCCAGAACCGGCAGGACGGCAGCGATGTGGAAAACAAGGCAGATGCCGCATCCGTAGCGGCAGATGCCGCATCCGTAGCGGCGGATGCGGAAAACCAGACTCCGACGCTGACAATGAATGAGGCAGTTGAACTTGCTACACATGACGAAGCAAAAGAAAAATTAAAAGTTGATGCAACTACCCGGACAATAACGGTAACAGATGGAATCGGATTAATCCTGTTATCCAATGTGAATCCTTCAGAATATAAAGGGTATACAATAAACCTGGTTACAACTTCAGGATGGGATCTTACGGGAACGGCAGAGATTGCAGGAACGGCCTATAGCTTTCTGGGACTGGGTGATGATAACAATCCGTATGAAGGAAAATTTGAATTTGATACAAAAACATCAGCAGAAAAATTCTCAATAACCACGACGAAAGCATTGTTTCATGCGCTTTCAACGAAAGCAGAACTGGATTCGATTTCCTTTAGCCTTGCAAAGGATTTTTCCACCACCACGAAACCACTTTTGGCAGAAAAACTGAAAAATAGTGGAGATGGTAAAAAATTAACTTCAACGGTTGTACTTAGCAATTTGAATTCTGATGGGATACAAGAAGCAGCAATCGGCGGTTTGATTGGCACGATGGAAGAAGGCAGCAGTGCAGAGATAACTTTTACAAATAATTTCTCAAACTCATTGAAAGTCAGCGGAGAGGGTCATACAGGTTTATTCTGTAATACAATGGAACCGAGAGCATCCCTGACTGCGACTTTTAATAATAATGATAAGAATACGGTTAGTGTCGAAGCAACCGCATCAGGAGCAGATGCGGGCGGGTTTGTCGGCCAGATGAAAGCAGACAGCCAATTAACAATTGCCGGAACTTCTGCAGCGCAGGTAAGTTCTGCGTCCGGAAATGCCGGAGGACTGGTCGGAGGCGTGACAGATGGAAAGATCAGCGTTCAGGCAAAAAATGGAGAAAACGAAGCGGATGCTGGAAAATTTACGTTTGCAGATACACTTACTTTAAAGGCAGGCAGTGAAAAAGCAGCAGGCGGACTGATTGGTGAGTATTTGGTTACGAAAGGCGGCACTGATGACGGTGCTGGCAATTCAATCAGCTACGATCTTTCTGAATATGAGTTTCACAGCATTACTGTATCCGGTGGCAAAAATGTCGGCGGATTATTTGGCGTGCTGAAAAATACCAGTACAAGTTCTACTACTGTGGTTGTCTCAGGAAAGACGACAAGGGATATCACGACAAACGTGATCAGTGAGAGCGAAGTAACAAATCTGGGCGGACTGATCGGAGCCTATGATACTGTAGCTAGTACAGATGAAAATAGTGCAGCCGTTATGAAAAATACACTGGCCATAAAAGGAACTTCCAACGCTGCTGGTTCAGATATCAGGGCAGTTTCCACAGGTGGAAGCAAAGCAAATGCCACGTATGGTGGAGTGATCGGTGCTGTATCCGGCAGCAGTTATGTGGAAATCGAAAATGTGTCTGCTTCCACAGCAGATATGAAAAACAGTAATACCACAAGTGTTGGCGGTCTGGTGGGAAAGCTGAATGACGGTTTCCTCAATGTGGGAAATGTGACAATAACTACAGCAGATGGTAATGATCTTGCAAACGGAGCAGATCAGGTGGAAGGTCATGGCGGTCTGGTCGGTTATCTGGTAAAGGGGGTACTGCGCCTTCATGGAAAGACAAATTTAGAGAATCAGAAGATTACAACTGCCTATAACCATGTAGGACAGATTGTGGGATGCAATGAAAATGGTCTGATCTATGCTCTTGGAAATGGTAATGGTCTGGATGCAGATGGAAAAGGCTGGAGCCTGACCCGTTATTCCGGCACGAATCGAGGCGGCTCAGATATTGGAAACTGGGGGGCTGTGATTCGACTTGGGGGAAATCTGTCTGAAGGCGAAGATGGAGTCTTTACCTTTAATGAAGTAGCTCATACTGTTACGATAAACAGTTCTGTAAAGAATGGAACTAAGGCGGATATCAGCGGTGCAAATCAATTTGCGGCATATGCGCTGGCATTCGAGTTTTCCACGACCAATACAGGAAAGACGGAGGCACTGAATCTTAAGAGTAAGGTGGATCGAGACAAGGAACAGACAGTAAATCTGACCGGAGATGTGAATCTTACCAATACAGGTATTATTGGCATCGGTAAGGATAATGTAGAGAAAGGTAAGAGTGCACATCAGTTCAAAGGAACGCTGGATGGTGGCAAGCATACGATTACATTGGATATTGGAGCTACATATGGCAACAACATTTCTGAAGGTAATAATGCAGCCGGACAGCTCTATGCAAAGCGAAGCGACCAGCGAGATACACATTACAGTCTGGCACTGATTCCATTTGCCGGGGATGTAATAATTTCCGATCTTACGATTGGTGGTAATGTCATCTGTAAAATACCGAAGAAGACGGTAAATCAGGAAGAACAAAACATCAAATATCCGGCATTTGTCGCAGGGGCAATAGGCCTGGCAAGTGGAAAGACAGAATTCAACAATGTTACAGTAAATACCAGGAGTTCTGTAACAGAAGAAGCAACAGATGCAAAGAAGCTTCTGGCCTGGCAGGGAGGATTTCTGGCTCGATGCGAAGGAAGTACGTTAATCTTTACAAATTGTACATGGGGGGACACTGCGAGCCTTGATGATGAACGTGATACCGACAATCACAGAATCGGCGGTCTTGCGGCGGAAGTGATGGGGGGCTGTACCGTAACTGTAAGTAACACGACCTTAAGCGGTTCCATTACATCTGCATCGCAATCCAATGCCAATGTCGGCGGTTTGATTGCAGTCAGCCGTGGGGAAGATTCGAATAACAAGGCAAGCTCCAGCACGATAAAGGTTTCTGGATTATCGGTAAATGGTGAGACGGTCACAACATCATCAGCCACAACCAGCGGCGGTCTGCTGGGCTACCAGTGGAAGAATACGAATGTTGAGTTTGCTGCGAATGCCGGAGTGACCATATCAGGCTCGACGCTAAATGCAGGCACTGCCCAGTTTGGTGGACTTGTCTATCAGGCAACCGGATACTGGAATGCAACTGCAAAGGACAGCATTGTATTTACGACAGGCACAGATAATAAAGCAAATACTTTCACAGGAAAATCAGAGAAAGACACTCCAAGTGGTCTGCTGGTGGGAACCGGTCTGCTTACAGAAACGAATGCAGACAAGACTAGGACAACCACTGCCCTCTATCTGGAAGTGGGCACATGGGGAAGTGCGACGGATTCCGCTTATAGAATTAACGAGGGTGCAGTTGCCCTGAACATCAGCAATTCAGAGTACTTTGATGAACTGGCTGGCATTACCAGATTTGATGATGCCGGGAACAGCAATGCAGTAGTTTCCCTTGCAGTACGTGACGGCAGTGGAAAAGCAGCTTTGATTGATAAAGGCAGTACAACAACAAATACATACACGGGTCAGATAGGAAATTATAGAAACACAAAGACAAGATACTACTATAACCTGGACAGCTACAGAAAAGACAAGTATACAACGGATCTTAAAACGATCACTTCGGAACCGGATTTAGTTTTGTGGAGTGCAGCCCAGTATGCTGCAGAAAATATCAGAACGTGTTTCAGAAAGGAAATCATCAGTACACCAGATAATATTTTTGTGACAAGCATATCCGGAAACCTGAATCTGGATGGATATTCGTATTATCCGGTGACACCGCTTACCCCGGTACATATTGGTTCGGAAAGTAATACTGGTTCAGATACAAACCTGACCTTTGCCTACGATGCAATGAATACGATAGAAGGAACAAATAAATCGTTCTCGGATGCAGAACATCAGCATTACCTGATGCAGCACGGATTGTTCTATAACACTTCTCATGGTGTGCTGGTAAATAAGACTTCTTTTGCAGGTGTGGTAGGAAAAGAAGAATTTAAACGTGAAGAAAATACAGACGGTTCAGACAACAGTAAACAATATAATTCCGGTGCACTGATTTATGGAAGTGCCATCGGAAATCCGATCAGCAACATTGTTGGAATCACTCTGAAAAATGTAACATTGGATGGAATCAGAGTGACAGGGGTGGAAAAAGACAATGGCATCACCTATGCGCCACTTCTGATCAATCGAATTGCAAAAGCAGCAAAATTGACCGTGGATAAGCTCTCCACCAGTGCAAAATACATGACAGGAGAGGGCAATAATCAAGAAACTGCGTATGCTGCAACCAGTCTGGTCGGCTCCGTCGGTGACAAGACAGCATCCAAACTGACTCTTTCATTTTCCGATATTGCACTGGACGGACGTGTAGACGAAGATCCAGAAAAATCTACCTCTGTGTGGAATAATGGAACCATGAAGGTAGAGTATCACACAACTCATACGATATTTACCAGGGCAATCCTTATGGAGTACTTTATGTATTCTTCCGATGGTTCCGGTACGTATAACTTTAACAGTACCGATAATAAAGTTACTTATGGTGTGGAGTTGACGAATACAGGGACAACTGGTCGAAATCCGGATAAGCAGTATCAGTACTATGATGTGGACAGCTATATCACAGATGAGAGGGATAAAAATGCGGATGAAGCTTATGTGAAAGGCAGATATAAGGACACGAATTTTCTTCGTTATGTCAGGGTAGCACAGAATATTGAGAAAAGTACATATGAGCTGGATATCAACCAGAGATCTACTGGCCTGCTGAAAGGCTGCGGTACCTATGGGGATCCGTATATTATTGAAGATGCACTTCAGCTGAGTTCACTGTATTCTTATATCAGTAAACCAGACAGTATTTCAAACTTCCAGATAGTATTTAATTCAAAAGTCCTGGAAAGTCAGACACAGACAGCGGAGAACTACCATACGCAGGGGAAAGCTACTTCTGATATTACAGGCATGGATATTACCTGTACATGGGAAAATAATGCATGGAAAGCGGATGGAGCAACAGATACAACAGATACAATAGATACAGCTAAAGCAACCAGCTATCTGTTAAATGCGTATTACAAAATCGAGAAAGACATTACGATTTCCGCAGAAACCTTCAGCGGACTTGGTACACTGACGAAACCATTCAGCGGTGTGATTGTTGGTTCATCTGATAACGGCAATTCCATCACTGTAAGGATGAAAGGATCGAACGAGAACAAAGACAGCTTCGGCGGTCTAATTGCCTACAGCCGTGGAAGCGTAGTAAAAGATCTGACGGTGGACTATTCAGATGCAAAGATTCAGATGCAGGCTGTGAATTTGCCGGGAACAGCGAAAAAGCCATTCTTTGGCGGAGTTATCGGTTATTGCATGGGTGGTGATACCATTATTGATCATGTGTCCGTACAGTATAGCAAAAACACAGTATCATTTAGCGGTGACTATGAACAGTTAATAGCAGCCGGAGGATATGTCGGTCTGGTTGGTGGGGCAACCCATGTAACAAAAGATGACGACTATGAGAAAACCGGCGGTGGTGTGGTGTTCCGCAATATGGATAAAACAACCAATACCTTTACGACGGTATGTGCGGAAGCGGCCGGTACAAAGAAAACAGTAAATATGTTAAAGGATGATACACCCGATGGTAAATCAACTACAGATGGCGGTGACTATTTCTATCGCAACCCTTATGTTGGTCGTGTATTAGATGGCTATGCATGTGCAGAAAACTGTACTGTAAACAATACCGATAAAAACTATACTATTCCAAAGTTAGAGAAAGGGAAAACGGGCCTGACGGTATCCGAGGAAAAAGGTGTATTAAACGCTGCTGTAACGTCTGCACAGGGACTGTGGCTGCTGTCCGCAATTGTAAACAGCGGTGCAGGAGCGATGGATTCTACAGGGAATTATACGGATGTAGACAAAGAGGTGGTTGATGCGTATCAGTATGGAAAACCACGTACTGCGACGTATGAAGGAATCGGAACAGATGCAGGAACAGATGCAGGTACAAGGCTTGCAGATGAAAAATACTGGGGTGGAAATGCAGGTTCCGCAGAAAGTGATGATGAAAAAAAAAGAGTTTCTTATCTGGTGAAGAACTATACAACAGATACCACAGCAGCAAGGCTGGCAGGAAAGAGCAGTGATACAAAGACAGCTACGAATATCCCGGTTAATCTTACATTCAGTGTAGAAAGCATTGATATGACTGCTTATGGCAATGGATTCCGGGGAATTGGATGCAGTTATGGGGAGAATAAGAATGTTTGGAATACCAATTGCAGTATCCCAAAAGTATATCGCCGCAATCTGTTGATTCAGAGCATCAACACCGACAGGACAGAAGATACGGTGATTACCTTAAATATGAATCAGAATGATTATCATACAGAATACAGTACTGGTGTATGGCGCAATCAGGGTGCCGGATTATTTGTGGATTTTCACTTTACAAATGGGTGTGAGGTGAAGCGTCTTAAGATATCAGGAAACGTTAAGCTTGGATTATTTGATGCAAATAGTAAGTTAACGTATGTGACAAAAAGAACGAATCCGGAAGTGCATATAGGGGCAGGAGGTTTTGCTGCAAGAACTGCCAATTCCAGTGGTATTGTAACCTTTGATCAGTTTAATCTGAAAAATATAAACGTGTATGGTGGTACTATGACGGGTGGAGCCATTGGTTATATCGATGGATATAGTGGAGCGAAAAGGAATGTATCTTTTACCAACTGGACGATCCAGAACGAAAAGGTAACAAAATGGGTTTATAACGATGGAAGTACAGGTGGATTAGTTGGATGGAATATTGGTTATGGTACTTTGTCAATTACCGGAAATGAAGATAGTTCTGTGAATGATGTAGAACAATTGTCTGTTACTACACATGCAGAGAGCTTTAGTACAGCTGCTGCCGGTGGTCTTGTGGGCGCAAATGATTACAGTTCTGTAAAAGTAGAGAATGTAAACACACAAAATTTAAGTGTTTCAGGTAAGAATCTGCGAGATCTTGGAGGTTTGCTGGCAGCAGGCAGAAAAGATGGTGCGCTCGAAGTGAAGAAATGTTCCCTTGCTTCTATGAAGATTACGTTAGAGATCAATTCCAACCAGAAAACTTCAAGCGCCTGCACGGGAGGTATTATCGGATTTCACGAAAGACCGCTGACGATTTCAGAAGTAAAGATTGTGTCGGATTCGTCCATCAATGGTCAGCAATTTACCGGTGGTTTCGTAGGCTATTCAGCTGTAGATGTGACAATTCGTGACTGTAGAGAAGAAAATATCAATATTAAGACAGATATGAACTGGATCGGTGGATTTATTGGATATGTCAACCCGAACAGAACAGCCACATTTCAAAATTGTCAGGAAGAAAATGTGAACATTCTTGGTCGGTATACAGGTGGTCTTGTCGGAGCTATGGATGGCAGTATCAAGGCATCCAATATAGAGTTTTTTAATGTGATTGGAGTAACTTATAATGATAAAGGATACGCAGCATTGTTAGTTGGTAATACAGAAAACAATGATAAGAATAAGTACAGTAACAAAGTCAGTGGATATAATCTGTTAGCAAAGAATTGTAAATTTGGTTATAATAACAAAGCGAAGGTAGATGAGTTATCGACTGCAAATATCCAACCGATAAATACTTCAGGTTTCTGGATTGGTAAAGTCGGAGTAAATGGTACAGTCAATCTGGTAGCAGTTGCCCTTCAGGGGAATGTCTTCCCACAGAAGGATATCGGTACAAAAAATGGAACTGCTGCGATCATTTATGCAGATGCATTTGTGGATCAGACTTATCAGCCGATTAATTCCACTGACAAACCATCTTCATCTGCCAGCCCATGGCTGGATGTCAATCCGAAAAGTGAGGTACCTTTTGCGGACGGCACAGTTATGACCGGTAATGGTGTTGGAATGCAAGAAGGCAGTACAACAGCCAGTGCAATTTTAAACGGCTTACAGGCAGAGACACCTGCTTCGGATGTCTATTGGAATTTACTGGAGAACAAAGCAAAATTTGTGAAATTCTCAGATACGACCAATGATGCCTACGTGACGACGTACAGGAAAGAAGAAAGTTCCACTACCACCGTGAACGAGAAGGTTGATTTCCCGGTACTTGTGGTAAATAATACAGCGGATGTGGATACGATGACCTGGAATTACATAGCTGCCATGACGAATGTCAGCAGCGGAACAGATGCGAAACAACAGATTAAGAGCATTACCGCAACAACCTGGCAGTGGGATGCTACAAAGAATTCTTTCACAGCTAAGAGCGAAGAAGATACAAGCTTAAGTATCAGCAATGCGAAGAAAATCAGCATCGTTCCGAATGCATATGATAACCAGTGCAGTCAGTTTACATTGCTGGATGTGACCTACACAGATCCGACAGACACTACAAACCAACATGTTTTCCATCTGTACATTCCGGTACTTGTGAAAAAGGTTCTCTATATCAATTTCAAAACAAGGTTTCTTGCAGGAACGGATTACTGTGCATTGGATTATCTTATGACAGATACAAGCAGAGATCATTATGCAACCGCAGACTTCAATGAACCATTGACGGCATTGATAGAATACAGCTATGAGAAAGAGACAGACTGGCAGTCCATGCTGGACAATGGTGAAAATCTGCTGTGGTATTATGACAAGGTTCTGGAGCTGGCATCGGGCAGTTCGGGTAATACAAAAAAACTGCTCCCGGAAGGAACGAGGCTGACGTTGGTAGACAGGCAGACCAAACAGTATTATATTTATATGACAGACGGAAACGAGGATTTGCACAGCTTTAACCTTGCAAATATGACAGTGCCTGGCAGTATCGGTCAAGATCAGACAACTCAGAAATTCGCTCCGGTTTATATCTGCGATTTACTCGGGCTGAAGGCAGATCTGGTATCGGAACCGAACGATGGAACAACCTATTATGTGAAGGAGACAGATCCGTCCAAAGCAACGGTCAGAATCGGCGCAGACTATTACCGGAAAGCGGAAGAAAAGGACAAAGATGCAGAAAAATATCGGGTGATAATACCAGAAACGGATACTTCTTTGAATTCACAGGAATGGAAGGAAGAGTACTATCTTACCATTCAGATTCCAAAGACAGATGGAGTGTCCATTGTAAACAACCGATTGTATGCCGCAACAATGTCACGCAAGGAAGGTACGCTGCCAGCTGTCATTAAATCGGATAAGGATGCGGATAGTTCTGCTTACGTAGTATACAATGGAGTTCAGCAGACGTTCAGTATTTCCACCTGTCGTATTCATAATGGAAGTCCGATGGGAGATACTGCGATGGAAAATGGAGATGGTATCAAAATTACGCTGACAGGTAAATTGTGGCTGACAGAGGCAGGGCGGGCTCAGTTCAAGTCACTTGGACCTTCCGAAGTTTATCACGAGTTTGATATCAGTCTGAAAAAATATTTGGAAAATGCGGCTGGAATCAATGGTGTAATCGGTACAGAAAACATCCAATATATATATCAGCTTTCAGAATCAGATGGAACAGAAATCCATTCAGAAGAAGATAAGAATTCAAACGCAGCCGGACTTGAAACGATGTCGCTTCGATATGGAAGCAGCAAGTTGAAAAGTGCATTGGAAAAGGCCGACAGTGAGAAGAATGCGATAACGGTTACAGCTGAAATCATGCTTACTTATGATGGCGTGGATGATTTTCCGGTGAGGGGAATCGCAGATACAGATAGTGGTACATCCGTTGTTGGTGTGTCACGGATTGCCAATACATCCACGCAGCTGCCGATTACAGAAAATAAAAAAACGGCAGACGATAAAAATCGTTATTACATTACAAACCCATCCAAAGCCATCCTCAGATATTCCAGCGTAGATGGAACCGGAATCGGAGATACGACGCAGCAGCTTGGAGTCAACCCGAGTGATGCAGCAAAGAACCGTTCCGACATGATCTATACAAGAGCAGATTATGATTATTCCAATGTGGATGCAGAAACTCTTTCCAAGGCTGCAGCCATCCGCTATAAAATGGAATTGTTCCAGAAAAATGAGAATGGAACTTATGATGAAACAAACCCGTTGGAAATTGGAGCTTATCTCCAGAATATTGTCAAAGATGCAAAATCAGATGATGCTTCCGGAAATGGTGATAAAGCATATCAGTGGAAGAACGATTTTGTCTCGGACGATACGAAGCACCAGTTTGCGCAATTTACCTTTACGCCATTGACCGGCGAGAAATTTGAACAAAATAGCTATACTTATGCAAATTACAGAGTGCGCCTGACTGCGGTTCTGCTCGATAAAAACGGAAATGAACTGGATGGTACGAAAGCAACGGATTATATCATCTATACCAATGCCCGGATCTATCAGGACATGATAGACCATAATTAAGATACCAGGGTCAAAAGGTCAAAAAGCCTTTTGCCCCCAACATCTAATTAAGCGATCTGGCAACAGACAAAATGTTGCCGTTCGCCGGAAAGTGGCGGACGGTAACGATAAAAAATGGGACAGAAGCGAGGTAAAAAGGGATGCACTGGAAAAGAGAAAAAGAAGAGCTGACGGCAGAAGAATACCGGCAGAAAGCGCAGAAACAGATAGAACTTCTGAAAAACCAGTGGAAAATCTTTTTCCGGACGGGAATCATTGTTGTTGCAGCTTTCATTGTGATGATCGTTGCAAGTATTGCATGGTTTGTCAGCAATACCAGGGTCGATGCGACTGGCGTTGCTATCCGGCCTGCGGATATGCCCTTCGATCTTGCCGCGGCAGGGACAAAAAGTGATGCATCTGCAGATCGAGGCAGGTATGACGAACTGCTGACAGTATCCCCTGGAGCCTCAAGAGAGATATACGGGAAAAAATACTGGTCTACCGATGGAAGCCACACTTCCATCTGCTGGGCTGTTACATCGGAAAGCAATATGAACAATACGGGTGAGGATGGAAAGCCGACAGGGATTGAGCCGGGGTCTTATGGAAAAATGACATTTTACATCATTCCCAATAAGGATGGTCCGCTTAAAGTAACGTTAGATCTGGTTCTGACCGGATATCAGATAGCGGATAACAAAAAGAATGAGGAGAATGTGACAAAAAATGATTTAACGGAAGTTACGGATCCGTCGCTGCAGCAATTGCTGGAAGGACACGTTCTTTTGTTTGCGGGATACAATGAAGCGGCGGGTTGCTATAAAGGCTGGATATCCCGGGATGCAGGAGAGTGGAGTATGAAGTCTGACAGTGAAACGGAAGCGGCTGTCCTTGAAGTAAAGAGTGGAAAGCTGACCTGGAACAATGCGAATGCCAAAAAAAACACTGCTTATCCGGTTACGATATACTGGATCTGGCCGGAAAGGCTGGAGTCGTATCTGAGAAAAGCAGATGGCTATAGCGGAAAGAATCCGCTGCTGTTTCCGGAAGATCCATCAAGTGAGGAGAATGCACTTTCTGCATTGCCGGAGAACCTGTTTGAGACGATGGGCAAAGTGGAGGAGAATTCATCGTCGAACCGTTATTTCCGGTGGGAAGATTCTGCAAAATTTCAGGAGAATGTTACAAAAGATACGCTTTCACAGATACGGGAGAAATTCAATCCGGCTCTCTATTCTATGGTCGCGGCTTATTATGATTCGGCAGACCAGTACCTTGGGAAAAATGTCCAGTATGTACAGCTGAAACTGGATGCGCAGTAAAACCGGACAAAAACGTGGCAAAGAAGGAGGTGCTTCCATGAAGGAGCAGACAGAGAGACAGCAGGATGAGGGCAGGCAGGGGAAGCACAGGATGCGGCTGACGCGGAAAAAACGGGTTGTCATATCTGTGATTCTGGCGTTTTCTGCCCTTCTGGCGCTGCCGGTTTTTGCCTGGCTGTATATGCATCGAAGCATGGAGACGATAACGAAAGTAAATATGCCAAACGCATTGCTGATCGGAGCCGGAGATGCAAAACCGATCCAGCAGCTGGAGCTGAGCAATATTGACGTTTCCGGGGCGCAGAAGTATAAAGATGTTGTATTCTGTGTGTACAGCACAAAGCCGGGACTGGATTATCATCTTCAGCTGGCACATACTACGAATATTGGATTTTCGTATGAAATTGATAAGGCATCTATAGAAACGGAGGCAATGGATGGAAGCATTTTTTATCTGGGGGATTACTATAGAAAAGATAGTGAGTTGGCAGGAAACTATTTAAATA
This sequence comes from Fusicatenibacter sp., assembly GCF_977045365.1. Classification (NCBI taxonomy): domain Bacteria; kingdom Bacillati; phylum Bacillota; class Clostridia; order Lachnospirales; family Lachnospiraceae; genus Fusicatenibacter; species Fusicatenibacter sp. Next base: position 55,038 of record NZ_CDRRUH010000010.1, on the reverse strand, counting down.
AAGAGACAACAAATAACTATGCAACAAAAGATTATCATAGGAAAACGTATGGAGAATATAGTAATGTTCAGGTGTCAGCAGAGCCTCTTTATTGGAAGACAACCAGTCAGGAAAAACTTCCGGATGAAATACCAGATAAAAATGGGAATTATGTGAACTATTATATTCTGCATATCACCTGGGATGAAACGGTGCAGAACAACAAAGAAACGGATATGATTTATATTATGGCGGGCTGAGTAACAGCAAAATCTCTGCATGAAATGATGGAGTGGCCGGATGTCCACTTATAGCAATCCCCGAAAATAATGCAAAAAATTCAGCACCGCAGAGCGTGAATTTTTTGCATTATTTTCGGGGATTGCTATAAGGATAAGAAAAAGCTGAGAAAGCTTGTGGAAAATAATCCACGGATGACCATGGAGATAAACGCGGCGAGAGTCATTCAGGCGGTGACAGGAACAAAATTCAGAATTTCAGAAGAAACGGAGGTAGTAGACATGTGTCAGGCAATTGATGAAATGATGGCAGACAGCAGAGAAGACGGGATGAAAGAAGGCATGGAAAAAGGCAGGATTGAAGCACTATCCAACTTATTAAAAAAGGAACGATCAGCATTCAGGATGCCGCCGATTGCATGGCAATGTCTGTAACGGAATTTAAAAAGCTGGTCAATACGTATGCTGTCTGATTCTGAAAAACCAGCTGACAAAAAAAGCGTGTTATAGCAAAAATTGAAACGATTCAGAGCCACATCGAGATGCCGCTGTGTTGCATCTCGATGTGGCTTTTTGACATAAAAAATGGAATGGTTACAAATTTTCTCAGAACCGCAGCTCCCTGCACCGGTTCAGGCATGCAAAGATCTCCTGCCGTCTCGGCCGTGCCAGGTCGCCTGGCATTCCCGGAGCGAGAAGAGAAGCAAGGCCTTTTTCGTCCATCTGTTTTTCCAGCAGATCCACCACCTGCACCAGTGTTTTCTTACCGTCCATTTTGTGTCCGGCGGCTTCTAAAAGGAGCGCAGCCAGCCCGTTCAGCTGTTCACTGTCCGTGAGCTGTTCCACGGCGCGCAGATCCGTCAGAGACTTGTTGATGAGAATGGATTCCCGTCCCATCACTTTGACTTTCGTGCGGTCACTTCCCGTCAGGCCTTTGCCCGGCTGCGGGCGGCGTTGGAGGGATGGAACGGAAAAAGGGCGCACGGAGGCAGTAAACGGCGGAAACTCTGCGGCTGTGGTTTTCGCGCGATCCGTAATGTCATAAGGAACGTATTCTTTCATCTGAATGACAGTGTCCGCCACGTGGAAGTAGGAACCGGAGCTTCCGGCAACGAGAATCGACGAGATGCCGAGCTTCTCATACAGATCCCGCACGCGGCTGATAAACGGTGTGATCGGTTCCTCGCTGTCTGCAACGACGCGCTGCATCAGCTCATCGCGCACCATAAAGTTGGTGGCGGACGTGTCCTCATCGATCAGAAAGAGGCTCGTGCCGGATTCGATGCCCTCGATGACATTGGCAGCCTGTGAGGTGCTTCCGCTGGCATCGGCAGTCGAAAATGAGGTGGTGTCGCTCTTTCCGGGAAGATCGTGGATGAAGAGGGAGATATCGACATTGCTGATGCTTCTGGAGTCCTCGGAACGGAGCTTTATGGCGCTTGCATCGGTGATGACGTATTCGCGGCCGTCCCCGGCGATATGGTTGTATACGCCGCGCTCAAGAGCCTGCAGCAGGGTGGATTTTCCATGGAAGCCTCCGCCGACGATCAGGGTGACACCGAGTGGAATTCCCATGCCGGAAACAGGTCCGCGGTTCGGAAGATCGAGGGTAACACGCAGGGATTCCGGTGAGGTGAACGGAACGGCGTGCTTCATCGGCAGATCGGAAACACCGGTCTCGCGCGGGAGAATGGAGCCGTCGGCGATGAAGGCAGTAAGCCCTTTTTCTTTTAATGCGGAACGGATCGCCTGCTGGTCCTCACAGAGACGGGCGACATTGGCGCATGCTTTCGGATCCAGAGCGCGGTAGAACAGCGATTTTTCCACGCAGCCGGGCAGAAAGTCGAAAAGAATGCGGATCAGCTCCTGCGAGGCGATGGTGCGGCCGTTGGCCGGAAAGCCGATCTCCATGTTGACGACAAGACTGCCGTCGGAAGCATTCAAAACGCAGGCTGTGCGTTCCAGAATCTCCTGGCCGCAGCGGCTTATCCCCAGCAGACCGCTTTTGCCGGAACCCTTTGCGCGGAACGAATACGGTGCGATGGCGCGCGCAAACTGGCGCAGCAGGTAATCCTGGAGGGCGACGCGCTTTTCATACGTGTCGTAGAGAAAAGCAGGAAACGCAGCGGTTTTGCCGCTGACATGAACGCTGACCCGCGACGGAGCGGCGAACGGATCGCCCTGCACGTGGTCGATGGAGAGTGTGTAGCGCGGAAACTGATAGGTACCGCGGGTGGTTTTATAGGCAGGATAGCTTTTGTGATTGATACTGAATAAAAGCTGTTTCAGGTCATTTGCAGACTGCATGAGAAAAACTCCTTTCGAAAACAGACGATGACAGAAAGTGCTGACTTGCGGCACAGCCTGAAGGGCTTCTGCCATCTGATTTTTGAGAACAGACGGAACATTGCAACTGGGGTCCAGACATTTGGAACAGAATATATGGTTCACATCCATGCGTGTAAGATTACTATAGCACAGCAGAAGGAAGAAATGCAAAAAAAAGAGCAGAGAGACGAACCAGAAAATCACAGTCCGCAGGGAACCTGTGAAACAGGATGTCTTTCTGCTTTTTAGGCAGATGAAAAAAACAATCTGCGTTATGCCGTCTGCTTTGCACGCCGCGTGCGCTCAAAGTGGATCAGGTAAACGATATTCAGAATAATACCGAACAGCGTCGCCAGCGGTGTTGCAAAACCGATCTGGAACAGCGTAACACCGGCGATTTTACTCATACAATACGAAACCGGAATGCGCACCAGGAATGTACTCAAAATTCCCTGCAGTGCCACAAAAAACGTTTTTCCGTTTCCATTCAGATATCCCATCATCGAGAAGTTGATGCCGACGATTACGCAGTCCACCGCGTAGGAGCGGAGATAATCGGCTGCGGCCGCGATGACTTCTTTGTCATCCGAGAAGAGGCGGGCAAGAAGCGCACCGTGGGTGAAGCTGAACAAAAAGACGGCAAGCCCCACAGCGACAGTCCAGATCATGCCAAGGTACATCGCTGAGCGGGCGCGTTTGTATTCTCCGGCACCGATATTCTGTGCGGAGAACGTGGAGACAGCGGCCATCGCAGCTCCGGGGATCAGGAACATCAGTGCACAGATCTTCTCGGCAACGCCGACTCCCGCGGATGCGACAAGCCCGAAGCCGTTCAGGATGGCAAGAATCACCATAAAGGAAACGCCGGTCAGCGCCTCCTGTGCGGCGATCGGCAGGCCATAGCGCAGGATAAAGGTGGACTCCATCCGGTCAATACCAAAATTTTTCCGGCCAAAAGGAAATCCGAGACCATTGTTCAGAATCATCGGAATTGCAAAGGCAACGCTGACCGCCTGTGCAAGTACCGTCGCGAGCGCCGCACCTGCAGCACCCATGTGAAACGGTCCGACGAGAACGAGATCGCCGATGATGTTGATGATACAGGCAATCAGCATCAGGAGAAGCGGCGTTCTGGAATCGCCGATGCCGCGGAAGATACCGCTAGAGGCATTAAACAGGACAATCGCGAGAATGCCGATGCCGCAGATGCGGATATAGCTTACCGTTGCTGGAAAAGCGTCGGCAGGCGCATTCATAACGGAGGCGAGTGGCCCTGCAAAAATACAGATCAGGACAGCAAGCAGAATACCGAGGCCGAGAAAAAGTGAAAGTGTGGTTCCAACAGTATAAGCGGCCTTTTCCTTGTTTTTCTGGCCGATCAGGTGGCCGATGCGGACGGTACAGCCCATCGTAAGGCCGGTAATGATACCGGTGATGGTCTGCATGGTCATGCTGCCTGTGGAAACAGCGGAAACATCTGCTGTGGAGGCAAACTGGCCGACGACCATCAGATCGACGGTTCCATACAGTGCCTGAAGCAGATTGGCGCCGAATACGGGAAGCATGAAAAGCAGAAGCTTTTTCCATACCGGGCCGGTTGTCATGTCATGATTCATAAGAAAAACCTCCCATATGTAAATGTATGTAAAAGAAGCGGAGCAGCAGAAGAACTCAGATCTGCACATCGATCTGTGAAATTTCAGAAGAAAACACGCATGTAAACAGGATTTGTGTTCTTTTCGGAACTTTCGCATGGATCTGAAAAAACAAAAAGCCGGATAAGAAATACAGGAATTTCACCTGACTTCTTATCCGGCAGACCTATCATGATTGTTTCATGTATTCTTGCCCTCCGACAGCAATGCTATCATACAGGATTTTTGTGAAAATGTCAACGTCTGGAAACACTCTGGCGCTTCACCAGCTTGGTTGCCATGCACATTTTCAGACACTCGCGTTTCGGATCGGCTACGCGGTCAAGCAGACGCTGGACGGCAGTGGCGCCAAGCTCGCGTTTTCGGACCTTCATGGTGGAAAGCGGAGGAACCATCATATCGCACATCGGAACGTCATCAAAGCCGATGATGGAGACATCCTCCGGGATACGGTAGCCGTTTTCACGCAGCGCACGCATGGCGGCCGCAGCGATGATGTCATTATCGGCAAAGTAAGCATCTGCGATCGGAGCTTTCGACTCGAGAAGGCGCAGCATGTCGCGGTAGCCCTCGTCCGAGGTAGGGGAAACCGGGTGGACATATGGATGCGAGGTGCTGATACCGTTTGCACGGAGCGCTTTGTAGTAGCCGTCGGCGCGTTCGGAGAAGTTGCTGATGTCGAGGTTCGAATGAAAGTAGCCCACGTTTTTGTGTCCGCACTGAATCAGATAATTCGTGGCATTGAACGCACCCTGAATGTTGTTGATCAGAACGCAGTCGTAATCAAGCTCATCGTAATAGCAGTCCACGACAACGATCGGAACAGAAAAATCGCGGAACTTGCGGAAATCGGACGGAGCCATTTCGGTTGCAAGAAGCAGAATGCCCTCACAGTCCACAGCGCGGAGTGCATCGAGCTGGCTGTCAATATCCATGGTCTCATAAAAATAGGAGATATGAAGCGCACAGCCCTGGCGGGTGCATTCGGTGGAAATTCCTTCGGTCAGCTGGGAGAAAAACGGTGTGTCGGCAGCAACCTTTCCGTGCTTTTTGTAATTGACCAGCTGAATAATGCGGGAGGAAGCGCCGGAGGATTCATTTTTTTTCGGCGCATAGCCATACTCGGCTGCGGTTTTTAAAACCAGCTCTCTTGTGGCATCGCTGATGCCGGGTTTGTTATTGAAAACCATAGAAACCGTGGCAGGCGATACGTTGATCAGCTTTGCCAGTTCTTTCGCAGAAATATTCATAAAATTTCAGCTCCTGTTCGATAAAATCAGCCCGCACGCTGCTTTCGTGTGTTTTTACATGCGGGATGTTGAAATTTATTTCAGTATTTATCTGAAAAATATTAAACTTATGCATTGATTTTAATATGAATTAAAAAAGAAGTCAACTTCTGAGCTGTAAAAAAATGAAATATGAAGAAATGCATAAAAACAGCCATTCTTTTTTGTATAAATTACTAAAAAAGATTTAATAAAGTTGAATTGATATTGACAAATTCAAAAGAATTTAGTAATATAAGAGCCATAGAAAGCAGGAAAATTTAGAATAAAGTTTAACAAAATTTAAAAACAATTAAGTGGAGGAAAAGAATATGAAATCAGTTAAGATCGGATTTGCACCTACAAGAAGAAGTATTTTCAGCGCTCCGGATGCTGTAAAATACGCCAACCTGACGAGAGAGCGTTTAAAAGAGCTCGGCGTTGAATTTGTTGATATCACAGACATCAACGAGGAGGGGCTGTTTTACGATGAGGCGGATCGTGAGAAAATCCAGGAGAAATTCCGCCGTGAGAACGTAAAGGGAATTTTCTTCCCGCACGGAAACTTCGGCACGGAATATGTCTGTGCAAGACTGGCAAAAGAAATGGGTCTTCCGGTACTCCTCTGGGGACCGCGCGATGAGAGACCGGATGAGAACGGTGTGCGTCTCCGCGACAGCCAGTGCGGCCTGTTTGCAACCGGAAAAGTGCTGCGCCGTTTTGGCGTTCCGTTCACCTACATGACAAACTGTCGTCTGACCGATCCGGAATTTGAGCGCGGCATCAAGGATTTCCTCGCCGTATGTAATGTGGTAGATACCTTCCGTCACACCAGAATCCTTCAGATCGGACCGCGTCCGTTCGACTTCTGGTCCACGATGTGCAACGAGGGCGAGCTGCTGGAAAAATTCAATATTCAGCTTTCCCCGATTCCGCTTCCGGAGCTGACCGAAGAGATGAAGAAAGTAAAAGCAGAGGGCACCGAGGTAGAGAAAGTCGTTGCTTACTGCAATACCAATATGTGTGTAAAAATCAAACCGGAAGAGCTGGAAAATGTAGCAGCTCTGAAGGTTGCGATGAAGAACCTGGCTGCCAAATATTCCTGCAATGCCATTGCGATCCAGTGCTGGAACGCACTGCAGGGCGAGATCGGCATTATGCCGTGTGCGGCAAACTCCCTGCTGAACGAAGAGGGAATTCCGGTTGTCTGTGAGACCGATATCCACGGTGCCATCACCGCTCTGATGGTAGAGGCTGCCGGCAGAAACGACAAGAGAAGCTTCTTTGCTGACTGGACGGTACGTCACCCGGACAACGAGAACGGCGAGCTGCTGCAGCACTGCGGACCGTGGCCGATCTCTGTTGCACAGGAAAAACCGACGATCGGTTATCCTCTGGCATTCAGCCATCCGGGCGCTGTAGAGGCACAGGCAAAATTAGGTGAAATGACACTGGCGCGTTTCGATGGAGACAACGGAGAGTACTCCCTGCTGCTTGGAAATGCAAAAGGTGTAAAGGGGCCTTACACGAAGGGAACTTACGTATGGGTTGAGGTACAGAACCTGAAACGCCTCGAGGCAAAAATCGTGGAGGGACCGTACATCCACCACTGTGTCGGTATCCACGAGAACGTTGTGCCGGTTCTGTATGAAGCATGCAAATACATCGGCATTGCCCCGGATTTATATGATCCGATCGAGGAAGATGTCAAAGCATATTTAAGAGGAGAATGAAAATCATGAGTGAATACAAGGAATTGAGTTGTCTGGCGTATGATCTGCGGAAGAAAGTAGTGGAAATGGTAGTTTCCGGCAAGGGCGGCCACATCGGCGGCGACATGAGTGTCATCGATGTGCTTGTAGCGCTGTATTTTAAAGAGATGAACATCAGTCCTGAGAACATGGACGACCCGGACCGCGACCGTTTTGTGATGAGTAAAGGTCATTCCGTTGAGGCATATTATGCGGTACTTGCAGCAAAGGGATTTTTCCCGATGGAAGAAGTCATCGAAAAATTCTCCAAATTCGGCAGCCCGTACATCGGCCATCCGAACAATAAACTGCCGGGCATCGAGATGAACTCCGGTTCTCTCGGCCACGGACTTCCGGTCTGCGTGGGAATGGCACTGGCAGGAAAAATGGATAAAAAAGATTACCGTGTTTACACCGTTATGGGTGACGGCGAACTGGCAGAAGGCTCTGTCTGGGAGGGCGCAATGTCCGCAGGAAACTACAAGCTGGACAACCTCTGTGCGATCGTAGACCGCAACCGTCTGCAGATCTCCGGAAATACCGAGGATGTCATGAAACAGGACAGCCAGGAGGAAAGATGGGCAGTGTTCGGATGGAATGTTCTTTCCGTACCGGGCAACGATATGGACGCGCTCGTTCATGCGTTTGAACTGGCAAAACACTGCAAGGGAAAACCGACGGTTATTATTGCAAATACAACGAAGGGCTGTGGTTCTTCTGTCATGGAAAATAAGGCGGAGTGGCATCATAAAGTGCCGACACCGGAGGAAGTAGAGCAGATCATGAAGGATCTGGATGAGAGAAAGGAGGCACTGTCATGAACAAGATTCCAAACAGACATGCCATTTGTGAGGTTTTAATGAAACATGCCGAAACGGATAAAGATATCGTGGTACTCTGCAGCGATTCCAGAGGAAGTGCTTCCCTGACACCGTTTGCAAATGCGTATCCGGAGCAGTTTGTGGAGATGGGTATCGCGGAGCAGGATCTGGTCAGCGTTTCTGCCGGTCTTGCAAAATGCGGCAAGAAAGCATTTGCGGCATCTCCGGCGTGCTTCCTTTCTACAAGAAGCTATGAGCAGGCGAAGATTGACTGTGCATACTCTAACACCAATGTAAAGCTGATCGGTATCAGCGGCGGTGTGAGCTACGGTGCACTCGGCATGAGCCATCATTCTGCACAGGATATCGCAGCAATGGCAGCCATTCCGAACATGCGCGTTTATCTGCCGAGCGACCGTTTCCAGACAGCAAAACTGGTTGAGGCGCTTCTTACCGATGAAAAACCGGCTTATATCCGTGTGGGAAGAAATGCCGTTGCGGATATTTACAGCGAAGAAAATACACCATTTGAGATGGATAAGGCAACGGTTCTGTCGGAAGGCACCGATGTTTTACTGGTAGCCTGCGGTGAGATGGTCCGTCCGGCGCTGGATGCAGTTGCCATGCTGAAAGAAGAGGGAATCAGCGCAGGACTGCTCGATATGTACTGTGTGAAGCCGTTGGACAAAGAGGGCCTGGTAGAGGCTGCAAAGAAGGCAAAAGTTGTCATTTCGATCGAAGAGCACGCTCCATTCGGCGGTCTTGGATCGATGGTGAGCCAGGTGGTCGGCGCAGAGTGCCCGCGTAAGGTAGTCAACATGTCTCTGCCGGATGCACCGGTGATCACGGGAACTTCTAAAGAAGTCTTTGACTATTATGGACTGAATGCCGAGGGCATTGCAAAAAAAGCGAAAGAATTACTGGCTTAACCAGAAATGGAATCAGCGGTGAATGTGATAGCCCGCAGGGAACTGTAAACTGCCGCAGGTCTGCGTATGCCATGTTCCTGCGTGCCCGGGCGGAAGAAAATCCGGGAACGCAGGAACTTTTTCTATATAATTAGGAATAAATCGTTCTGCGGAAGATTTTGGAATGTGTGGTAATCGCCAAAGATCTTGCCTATAGGGGCAGGGTGAATGCCGCGACGATAGAAAATGACGCATGGTGTGTTGAAAAACAGGGTGTATTCAGCGTTATTCGAGATGGGGATCTGGATATTTATAAAATTTTAGGAACGGAGCTGGAAAAATGGAGAAAAGGTATATCATTGGAATTGACCAGAGCACGCAGGGAACGAAAGCGCTGCTCTTTGACGGGGAGGGACATTTACTCCGCCGTACCGACCTGCCGCACCGGCAGATTGTCAATGAAAAGGGATGGGTGTCCCATGATCTGAATGAGATTTACCGAAATACCGTACAGACGGTAAAAACGCTGGTGGCAGAGTCCGGTGTTGCACCGGAAACAATCGCCGGAATCGGCATCAGCAATCAGCGTGAGACGACGGCGATCTGGGATAAGGCGACCGGGGAACCACTGGAAGAGGCCATTGTATGGCAATGCGGCCGCGCAAGCGGGATTGCGCAGGAGATTGCGGAGCAGGGGCACGCAGAGGAGATCCGCGAGGCGACGGGTCTGCAGCTTTCGGCTTATTTTCCTGCTGCAAAGATGGCGTGGCTGCTTCGAAACGGCGGAGAAGAAAGACAGAAACGTGCTGCAGACGGGAAACTCTGCCTGGGTACGATTGACAGCTGGCTGGTTTACAAACTGACGGGGGATCATGCATTTAAGACGGATTTTTCAAATGCGTCGAGAACGCAGTTGTTTAATCTGAAAACGCTGGCGTGGGATGAGAAGATCTGTGAGATGTTCGGGATTCCGGTCTGTGCGCTGGCCAGGGTGTGCGATTCCGATGCGGTGTATGGAACCACGACGATGGAAGGATTGTTTTCCGAGCCGGTTCCGATCTGTGGTGTATTAGGTGACTCGCATGCGGCGCTGTTTGGACAGGGCTGCTTAAAACCGGGTATGATCAAGGCAACGTACGGAACGGGTTCTTCGCTGATGATGAACATTGGAGACAAGCCGATTCAGAGCAGCCACGGCGTTGTGACTTCGCTTGCGTGGGGAAGAGGCGGCAAGGTGGACTATGTGCTGGAAGGCAACCTGAACTACACCGGAGCTGTGATTACCTGGCTGAAGGATGACCTGAAGCTGATTTCTTCGGCAAAAGAGACGGAAGGACTGGCAAGGGAGGCAAATCCGGCAGACCGCACGTATCTGGTTCCGGCATTTACCGGGCTTGGCGCGCCGTACTGGGATGAGAAAGCAACGGCATCGATCAGCGGAATTACCCGCACCACAGGAAAAGCTGAGGTGGTAAAAGCGGCACTCGATTGCATTGCCTACCAGATCACCGACCTTGTCCGTGCGATGGAGCAGGATACCGGCATGCGGATCGAGGAACTCCGTGTAGACGGCGGCCCGACACGAAACGGATATCTGATGCAGTTCCAGAGTGATATTACGAATAAACGCGTAAATATTCCGGACGCGGAGGAGCTTTCCGGCATCGGGGCGGCTTATATGGCCGGTATTTCAGCCGGGGTCTACGATCTGGAAAAACTCGAGGGAAATATGAAACGAAGTGTGTATGAACCGAAGATGGACGATGAAATCCGGGAGAAAAAATATGCCGGATGGAAAGCGGCGGTCGACGGGGTATTAAGTAAATAGGGGACGGACGGTGTAAAAGGCCTCCCGCCCCACAGAGCACAAGTCCCCGGACAGGCACTGTTTCGGAAGGCAAGAGGCTCTAAGAAACTTGAATTTTGCTAAAAGCGTCGCAGAAAAAGGCAAACTCGCTGTCACTCAAACAGTGCCTTTTTCTGTGACAACGCAAAATCCAACTTTCTAAGATCCTTAGCCCTCCTGCAAATGTGCCTGCCCGGGGATTTGTGCTCTGTGCGGCGGGAGGGTTTTTGCGCCTGATGATGAGGAATCTCTTAGAGAGAACCATTAAGAACCATTGCCAAAGCAAATAAAACCCGTTAAAATAGAGAGCAGATTATAAGCACAGCCGCTGGTGCCAAAAGCCGCAAATGTTGGAAAGGATGGCTTCAAGATGAGAAAATCAAAACTCCCGACAGGTACTTGGGAGAAAATGGAATCTAAACTGTGATTGGAGAGAACACAAAAGCGAACGGAAGATAGGGCTGTATGAAAGATACAAACAACAGAAATGAGAGAGGAGACTGCGGAATATGAAGGTTCTGAACTTTGAGGATAGTGTTTATAAAGCAAATGCAATTCGAAAAATATTAGGTAACCGCTGTAGTGTGGCATCGGTTGAGCAGGTGTCTAATGTAGAAGATGGTCTGAAGATGTTGAAAGATGCAGAAAACGCAGGAGAGCCGTTCAATCTGATCATAACAGATATGCATTTTCCAATGAGTTCAGGAGCTATCAGCGATACAGAAGCGGGAGAAAAGTTAGTTCAGATTCTGCAGGAGCAGGGAAATCAAATCAAGATTATCGTATGTTCCTCAAGAAATATGAAACTTTCAGGTGTGTATGGATGCATCTGGTATTCGGAAATCAGCGACTGGGAAGAAGAACTTTGTGATCTTGTAAGAGAGATGGAAAAAAGTAAATGATTTACGCGGTGCGTGATCCGTACGAACCCTGCTACACTGAAGTTGCAAAGGCTTCCGGCTTTCGTTGTGAGTGTCTTTGATTTTATACAGAAACGGTGCTGGGTAATGTAAGAGGAAACATGCGGATATTTTGTTTAGAAAAGAGGACACTATGGCATCAAGCATGATTCACTTGGCAATTGTACAGGAGATGAGAAAGGAAGTCTCGTTTCGAGATATCAACCGCCTGTTCCTTGGGGTGATTCTGCCGGATGGGGCGGTGGCGGGAAATAGCCATTTAAAGAAGAAAATCTGCGAAAATACCAGATACACATACGATCTCGAATGTTTCCGCGACAGATACGGGAAATACATGGAGAAGGATGATTTATATCTCGGCTATTATCTTCATCTGATCCAGGATATGCTATATCGGAGATTTATGTATGGGGAGCATGGCTGGAATTCGAGCGTTCCTGGAAATGTAGAAAAACTGCATCGGGACTACGAGATATTAAATGAATATGTTTCGAAAAAATATGGCCTTTTCCAGGAAATGATCCAGGAGCTGGATCTTACAGAAGAGCCATTGGCACAGCTTGCTGAATTCGATGTGAAAGGTCTTATAAAAGAAGTCCGCGGGGAATTCGTCCAGAGAAAAGAAGAGAAATTGTCCATCCTTACCAGACAAATGGCCAACGAGTACATCGTACGCGCGACGGAATTCTGCGTGGAAGAGCTAAAGGCACTGTCCAAAGGGAAATCAGGTCTGGACAGTACTGTGTGGAGCTGGGAAAAACCAGAAAACATATCACATGAAAAATTAAACCAGAAGTTAAATGCAAAAATCGAAAATATGTAATATAGTATATACAGAGCAAAGCACGGACATTCACAAAAAGAACAGAGACGTGCAGAAAGGAGAATCGGAGAAATGAATTACTACATCAGCGATCTGCACTTACTGCATAAAAACTGCATTGGTTTTGACGAGCGTCCCTTCGCGGATCTGGAGGAGATGCATGAGACAATTCTTGCAAACTGGAATCGGAAAGTAACGAACAGCGACACCGTTTACATTCTCGGGGATGCCACCTTATATGGAAAGAAAGAGGATGCTATTGCACTGGTTGCAAGAATGAAGGGGAAAAAGGTTCTGGTAAGAGGAAATCATGATCACATCGATGATTACCGGTATCAGCAGCTATACGAAGAGATCTGCGATTACAAGGAAATTCAGGACGGAATCGACGGAAAACAGTATCATCTGGTTCTCTTTCATTATCCGATTTTCAGCTGGAAAAATATGGGACATGGAACCATCCTTTTATATGGCCATACACACGACAGCATGGAGGATACGTATTATCAGGAGTGCCTGAGAAAAATGGCGGAGGAGGAATGCAGCAGACACATTTATGAGTGCAGACCGCAGGCATACAATGTGGGATGCATGAAGCCATGGATGAATTATGAACCAAGATCCCTGAAGGAAATCCTGAGCTTTAAAGAGACGGCAGAGACAGAAAAATAGAATCTCAACCGATGATATAAAGCAAGTCAGAGTGGAACAGCATTTGATACACATCAGTATCCACAAAAAAATGTGGCTGAAAATAAGGCGGTAGTTTAACGGGTAAAACCTGTGCAGAAAAATGTTTCATGTTTGTGGAACGTACAGCAAATTTTTTCTTAGAGGATAAGGCACAGAATGCAGGTTCAAGTCCTGCCCGCCTTACGCGAGTAAGATAGCTCAAAAGAAAGGAGCGGCAGCGATGAGTTTTGCAGAACAGATGCGGGAGCAGACAACAAAAACCTATACGGAAAACGGAGCAGCAGCACGGAACACAAGCGGCGATGCGCGACTGGAGCTGTTTGCATCGATTGGATCCCTGCGCAGTGCGGATCCGGAAAGAATCGAGCTTCTGTTTGCGGAAGTGTACCGGGCAGACCCGCTGTTCGCGTTAAAAATCCTGTTTTATGCACGTGATATCCGGGAAGGTCTCGGTGAGAGACGGGTCTTTCGGATTCTGCTGCAGTACCTTGCCAAATATCATCCGCAGGATGTTATTGCGAATCTCGATCTGATTGGCGTTTACGGCCGGTTCGATGACTGGTACTGTCTGGTTGGAACCAGAGTCGAAGACGAGATGTGGAAAGCCATGAAGCAGCAGCTGGAAGCAGATCTGAAAAATTTTCGGGAGGGAAAAAGCGTTTCCCTGCTTGCCAAATGGATCAAGACGGCAGATTCGAAAAGGGAAGAGACGAGAAAGCTCGGCATTCTGACGGCGCAGAAGCTCGGCTATCCGGTTTACAACTTCAAAAGAATCGTCCGTTCCCTGCGGAAATACATCGGCGTGCTGGAAGTAAAAATGTCAGAAGGAAAGTGGGAGGAGATCGTATACCCGGAGGTTTCCGGAAGAGCTATGATGATTTACCGGAACGCATTCCTGAGACATGACATGGAGCGTTTTGACCGGTATCTGATGAACGCACTGGAGGGAAAAGAAAAGATTCATGCGGAGACGCTGTATCCGTACGATCTTGTAGAAAAAATACTGCATTTCAATCCGTGGGACGAGATAATGGAAGCACAGTGGCGCCAGCTGCCGGACTATGTGGCGAAGGAAACGAATGCGATTGTCGTTGCAGATGTTTCCGGTTCTATGTGGATAAGACCCATGGCGACAGCGATTGGCCTTGCCATTTACTTTGCAGAGCGGAACCGGGGTGCTTACCACAATCTTTTCATGGCATTCAGTGAGAAGTCGGAATTTGTTTCCCTGAAGGGGGAAACGCTGGAGCAGAAAGTCCAATGTGTTAAGAGTGTTGGCTGGGGAATGAATACGAATCTGCAGGCTGCATTTGAACACGTTCTGGAAACAGCACGGGATCACGAGGTTCCACCGGAAGAAATGCCGAAAGCACTGATCGTTGTCTCGGATATGGAGATTGATGCCTGCGTGGACGAGAACTGGATGTTTTATGATCATATGAAAGAAAAGTACGAGTACAGCGGCTATCGGCTGCCGAACGTTGTTTTCTGGAATGTGAACAGCCGCCATGACCTTTTCCATGTCGACAGCAAAAGAAAAGGGGTTCAGCTGTACAGCGGAGAGTCGGTTACGACATTCCGGAATCTCCTGGGTAACATCGACACCACGCCGGCGGAAGCGATGGAACAGATCATCGAAAGCGAGCGGTATGCGTGTGTCAGAACGGGGGATGCGGAAGAAAAGATGTAACGTTGGTAAGTAGGTAATCATCCGTATCTGTTTTTTCATTTTTTATTCTGCTACAATCTCCTTAAAACTTAGGAGGTATTCTATATCACTATGAACAAAGAAGAAAAAGCAAAACTCTGGTCTGACCGTATCCAGCAATGTCAGACCAGTGGGAAAACATGTAAACAATGGTGTGCAGAAAACGGTATCCCTTTATCTACGATGGGATACTGGGTCCGTAGACTTGCAAAAGAAGAGCCGGCATCCGAATCTGAACAGGATATGGTCTTTGTCAGACTTCCGTCTGAACAGGAAGCTTCACCGGTGCGTATTTTTATCTCAGACAGTATCCGTATTGAAATATCTGATTCCTGCAGACCGGAACTGATGGAATCTATACTGGGATTCCTGCAGCGCCATGCTTGACCTGGCAGGAGGAACAACGGTATATCTTTCCTGCGGAGCCACTGATCTGAGAAAAAGTTACAATGGTCTGGCCGCTATCATCAAATTAAAATTTCACCTCGACCCATACTCACGCTGCATGTTTGCGTTCTGTAACCGTCGGCGTACTTCTATAAAGATCCTCCAATGGGACGGATCCGGATTCTGGATCCTGATGAAACGGCTCGACCGTAATGCCTTCCACTGGCCGGATACTCCGGACGAACTCCGTCAGGTGACTCTGAAAGAGATCCACTGGCTGTGTGACGGACTTTCCTTAAATCCCAGGGGTGCATTTGAGGAACACCATCCAAAGATCATTCTGTAAGCATAAGACAGCGGAGCTGTCAATCCCGTAAAAATCATGAAAAATACCACATCTTCCTGCATATTTCCTATATCCGGAAACGCAGTTTTCCATAGGAAAACAGCTGGGATCATGGTATACTTTTAATAATGATAAAGCAGGGAGGACAGGACATGGAACCAATCTTTACAGATAAACAGCTGAATAACATGAGCCGTGAAGATCTGATCTCATTGATGAAGATCGTACAGGAACAGACAAAGAAGAAGGATACGGAGATCCAGCTGCTGAAGGATAAACAGAAAGAACTCGAATTCTTAAATGCCATGCTCTCTGACCGTCTTACCCTTGCACAGAGAAAACAGTTTGGGGCATCCAGTGAAAAATATGCCGAAGGCTATGAACAGATGAACCTGTTCAATGAGGCAGAAGCCAGTGCGGATGCGGAAACAGAAGAACTTTTTGAAGAGATCCGGCCATCCTCTTATAAACGTAAAAAAGGAAAGGAAAGAAGGAAGAAGATCTTTCCAATTTTGAGACCGTTGAGACCAGGACCTATAAACTGGAAGGGGAAGCCCGTTACTGTCCGGAATGCGGAAAAAAATACAGCGTAGTAACAAAGGAGACCGTAAAACGTCTGCGTTTTATACCTGCAAAGTTTGAGGTTGAAGAAGAGATCACTTATGTATACAGCTGTCCGGAATGCGGATCCATGAAACGTCCGGAAAAAGAACCTTCCCTGATCCGTGGGAGCATTGTTACGCCTTCCCTTGTCGCCGGTATCATGAACGCTAAATATGTAAACGGGATGCCTCTGGCACGCCAGGAAAGAGAGTTTGCCAGATATGATCTTGATCTTTCCACAAAGACTATGGCAAACTGGATCATAAACTGTGCAGACCGATACCTGAAACCGCTGTATCAGCTGATGAAAGAGGAACTTCTGGAAAGCAGATATATCCATTGTGACGAAAGCCGGATCCAGGTACTCGGAGAACCGGATCAGAAAGGGACGACCCAGAACTGGATGTGGGTATATCTCACGGATGAATTCAGTGGTTCCCCGCAGATGGTACTCTTCGATTATGAAAGGACCCGTGCGGGATATCATACTGTAAACTTTTTAGGGGACAGGTTTCATGGGTATCTGACCTGTGATGGATATCAGGCTTATCACAGTTTAGGGTAAGGTATCATAGTAAGCGGATGCCTTACCCATGCAAGACGACGTTTTGATGCAGCCCTCACAGCATTGAAAAAAGACTTTACAAAAGAACAGCTGAAAGAGACCGTTGCATATCAGGCGATGTCAAGGATCGGGATCCTCTATAAGATCGAGAAAATGATCCACAATAAAACACCGGAAGAAAAATATGAGGAGCGCCAGAAACAGTCCCGTCCGGTTATGGATGCCCTGTTTGAATGGCTGCATACGATGGAAGATTCTGTAGACAGGTCTTCCCTTATTGGTGATGCCATTTTGTATACGCTTAATCAGGAAGCATATCTGAAACGCTATCTGGAAGATGGCCATCTCAGTATAGACAACAACAGTGCAGAACGTGCGTTGAAAAACTTTGCAGTGGGACGCCGCAACTGGCTGTTTGCCAAAAGTGTACGGGGAGCTGATGCCAGTGCCCTTGTTTACAGCATTACAGAAACGGCACTTCTTAACCATCTGAAACCATACGCATATCTGACTTATATATTGGATGAACTCAGAAAAATGGGAGCTTTTCCTAAAGAGAAAGAGTTAAAGAAACTGCTTCCATGGTCAGAAGATCTTCCGGAATACTGCCGTACTAAACTAAAAAAATAATACTAAGCCATCTGATAGAGAATCTGGCAGACAGCCAGGAACAGTATCAGATGGCTTTTATAAAATGTCATATACAGATGATTACCTACTTACGATAGAGCAGCTTCTGCAAAACTGGGGCGAAGTGAACCTTTTTACCAGACCGCGGCGTTTTGGAAAAACCTTAAACATGAGTATGCTGAAGTGCTTTTTTGAAATCGGAACAGATGTTACATTATTTGACGATCTTTATATTTCGGGGAAAAAAGAACTGTGTGAAAAGTACATGGGAAAATATCCAGTTATCTTTCTTTCACTAAAAGACGTCGATGGGCTGAGTTATGAGGAAGCAGAAAATGCGTTTGTACAATTGATTGGAAGGGAAGCAGCAAGGTTTTCTTTTTTGCGGGAAAGTACGAAACTTTCTGATGTTGAGAAGAAACAGTATGATGCTTTTACCATAATAAAAAATGGAAAATACTGGATGGATAAGGGATTTCTGGTTTCCTCATTGAGAGTTTTATCGCAGCTTTTATGTCGTTTCTATGGTCAGAAAACGCTGATTCTGATAGATGAATATGATGTACCGCTGGACAAGGCATTCCAGCATGGATATTATCCTCAAATGGTATCCCTGATTCGGGGCATATTTGGACAGGCCCTGAAAACAAATGAGTTCCTGCAGTTCGCAGTCCTGACAGGGTGCCTTCGAATTTCAAAAGAAAGTATCTTTACCGGATTGAATAATTTTAAAGTATATGCTGCAGATGATGTCCGGTATGAGGAAGCGTTTGGATTTACAAAGGAAGAGGTAGAAAAACTTCTGGCGGATTACAGACTGCAGAATCATTTTGGGGAAGTGAAGGAATGGTACGACGGTTATCGCTTTGGAAATGCGGACATTTACTGCCCCTGGGATGTTATGAATTATGTGGATGACTTATCAGGAAATGATAAAGCACAGCCGAAGGCCTACTGGATCAACAGTAGCGGAAATGATCTTGTAAAACGGTTGATTGAAAAGGCCGATACAACGACCAGAGATGAGATTGAGCAGCTGATCACCGGAAATGCAGTAGAAAAGAGAATTCGTCTGGATCTGACGTATGATGAGATCGATCAGCGAATCGAAAATATGTGGAGTGTATTGTTTACGACAGGATATCTTACACAGACCGGCAGTGAAACGGATGGAAGATACAGACTGGTCATTCCGAATAAAGAAGTGCGTGAGGTCTTTATTCTCCAGATCAGAGAATGGTTTGAACAGGTGATTGCAAATGACAGGGCATCTACGGAGAAAATCAACCGTGGATTTCTTGAGGGTAAAACCGAGGATATTCAGCAGGAACTGACTATGTTTCTCAGCGAAACAATCAGTATTCTTGATACCAAGGCGAGAAACGAAGAAAAAGAAATCTTTTATCATGGCATTTTACTTGGCATTCTGAAAAATAATTCCGGCTGGGCAGTCAAATCAAACAGGGAATCAGGAAATGGTTTTGCGGATATTATGATCAAGCCGAAAAATCCAGATACCGGAATTATTCTGGAGCTAAAATATGCACGCTCCATCAACGATCTTGACCAGGCATGCGAAAGAGCGCTGAACCAGATCAAAGATCGTGGATACGATCAGGAACTCAGGGAAGATGGGCGCAATGACATTTTGGCGTATGGGATTGCGTTTTGGAAAAAGCGGTGTAGGGTTGTGGTGGAAAAAATGTAAAAGATGGATTTGTTTTAGAAAAAGACAGGAAAGCGTTTGCAACGGAGCTGAAGATCATCTACCAGACTACAGACGAAAAGAAAGCCCTGGCAGCTCTGAACTGGGTGACGGAAAAATGGACACCTAAATACCCGAATTCCATGAAACTCTGGAAAGATAACAGGGATGCGATCTCCCTGATCTTCAAATTTTCAGCGAATGTCAGAAAGGTCATTTATACGACCAATGTGATCGAATTGCTAAATTAACCTACCGCAAGCTAAAACGTCAGAGAAGCGTATTTCCAAGTGACACCTCACTTCTGAAAGCTTTGTATCTGGCTACTTTCGAGGCGACAAAAAAATGGACGACCACAATCCGAAACTGGGCACAAGTGTACGGAGAACTGAGTATTATGTATGAAGGGCGTTTACCGGAATAAACGGTTTGGCCCGGTCTGAGACGGGCGGGATTCCCGCCTGCTCTTGACATGCCATTTTTTAACTGTTATATATAAAGCAAGGGCAAAAAGCTCTATCCATAAACTTTTTGCCCTTCACATCATAGAAGAATCTTATTTACAGACTTTTTCTCATAGTCTCAAGAAATCCTCCAATAGCTGCGTCTGCCTGTACAATCATAAAAATACATTTTTAGAGTAACAAATATGTATCAGTCATTTACTACAATTTTTTTGCCAAATTTTAATAAGACATATGTTCCCATATCTTTTGTACTGTGAATCGTAAGTCCATATTCCGGCCCGTAATATAAACGTATTCTTTGATGAACATTTTTAACGCCATATCCCTTGCTGTCTTGGGTAAGAATCTGAACGCATTGCTCATCAGACATTCCGCATCCATTGTCCATAACTTTAAAAACAATATCCTCTTTTTCCTGATAACAGGAAATGGACAAAATTGCTTTGCCGGAACATTCACGATGATCTAAACCGTGAATGATTGCATTTTCTACAATTGGCTGAAGAACTAAATTCGGTATCTGATATTCGAGTACACGGTTATCAATGTCATACACAACATCAAAGGATTGTGAATGCATGATCTGCTGAATGGAAATATAAGATTTTGTGTTTTCTAATTCAGATGCAATTGTGGTAATTGGCTGACCTTTATTGAGCATAGTTCGATAAAAAGTTGAAAGTAATCTTGCCATTTGGCTGATATCATTTTGGCCGGCAATAATTGCCTTACTATTGATTAAGGAAAGACTATTGTAAAGAAAATGAGGATTGATTTGGAATTGAAGAATAGCAATCTCATATTTCTGCTGTTTGATTTTGGACAGAAGAACCTCGTTTATCAAATTGTTTATTGTGGATACCATTTTTTTAAAAGACGAGATCAGTTGTCCCACTTCATCGGTAGTATTATAACTAATTTCAATTTCGTAATTTCCCTGCTCAACCTGTTCCATATTAGCAGATAATTTTTCAAGGGGTGAGACAATAACTTTGGATAACAGTGAACTTACCAGAAAAATAAGTATGAGGCATAATAAAATCATCGCCAAAACAACATAAGTGATATTTATAGCAGCTGCAGATATAGAATTGGTGGGTCGGTATAAAGCAACCGTCCAGTCAAGACCGGGAAGTTTTTCAGTTTCTGCAATGTAGTCTGAAAAATCATGATTAAGATCTTGAGAGGATATTTCAGAAATGGAATATTTATCAGATATGTTGCTATATTGGTACATGATTTCTCCAGAGGCATCTGACAGCAAAAATCCATAGTTATCACTAAAGAGATTTTTAGCGGAAAGCAAGGGAGATTGAAAGTTGATAGCCATGCAGATAATACTGGTATATGGTACATAGTTATAATGCATCTGACCTAGGAGATACAGTGTCTTTTTATCTTGAGATAAAGAAAAAAACGGTACAGTTGAAGTGCAGGCTTTCTCAAACCATACCTCATTTTTTGCATCTGTAAGTGGACGAAGGATATTACCATGAGGATAGATAGAAACATCGGTATAAATCGTAATTGCTGTAATGTCTGTGTTGAGAGAGCGAATTGTTAAAAATAAAGGATCAATGGTATCGCGGTAGGTGATATACATTTTAGAATTAGAATCATATTTTTGCGAAAGAGCAAGACGGATATTTTCGTTCCATGTGATCAGATCCATGGTGGAAAGGTAGGAATCAATTTTATGATTTAACTGTGTTGCTTCCTGGTGAAGCGTTTCCTGAATGGCTGTTTTTTCGCGCTCCATTAAGAGAGACCGCATTCTTGTATAAGAAAACAGTCCCAGTAATAAGAGTGGAATTAAGCTGATTACTACGCTAATTCCAATGATTTTTTTCTGAAATTTTAAATTGAGAAAGAATTGTTTAAGTCTTGTGATCATAACTCTACCCCTTGACGAAATCGTTCAGGTGTTGTTCCGTACAATTTTTGAAAGCTTTTGCAAAAATAAGAAGTATTCGGATAGCCTACTGCCTGACTGATATCAGTAACTTTCATGTTTGTGTTAAGTAATAGTTCTTTTGCTTTTTCCATTCGAAACTGTTTGATATATTTATTTAGAGTACAGCCAGTAACTTGTGCGAACATATTGCTTAGATAATTAGGATTTAAATATACCAAATCAGCCAGTACATTTAACGATAAGTCTTCTTTATAATGCGTATGAATGTATTGTTCTACCTGATATATGGCATAACTGGAAGCATTCTGTTCCTGTTGAAAGCTATCTATCACTTGAGACAGATAGCTTTCGATCATTTTTACAATATCTGAGAAATGGCGAAAACTATATACATCTTTTGCAATATTTTGCAGAGTTTCATACGATTGCGCAGGAAGTACACTAAGAAGCATTTTCAGCAGAGTAGTGCAGGTATGCCGAATATAGATGTGTGATAAATTAGGAATATCTGCATAGATATCTAATAGTTCGTGTACTTGTTGGGAAAGTAGTTCTGATTGTTTCGATTTGATAGTCATTTCAATATTTTGCAGCAACAGGTTTGTGGTTGCATCAATGGAAGCATGGCTGATTTTACTATGATGTATTTCGTGTGTAACATCATGGAAATGTGCTTCAATGTATTGTTCGGAATTTGTAAATTCTATTTTGTGGGAGTCCAGATGCTCCACAATATCTGTCAATAGTTTATGAAATTCATCTGGGTCAATTGGTTTTAGAATATAATTCACGGCTTTTAGGGAAAGGGCAGCTTTTACATAAGAGAAGTCGTCATAGCCACTGAAAAATAATACTTCTATATCAGGATTCTTTTCTTTAACCTGGCTGACCAGTTCAATGCCATTTAGAAAAGGCATCTGAATATCGGACAGTAGAACGTCTACATGGTGTTCCGTTATGAATTTCAGAGCATCTCGTCCATTTGAGGATTCTAATATACAAAAAACATTCTTAAAATCGTTTAATAAAAAACGAATCAAAGCGCGCTCGTCTGCTTCATCATCCACAATTAATAATGTATACATAAAGTAACCTGTCTTTCAAATGTATTATTTTGACTAAAAAAATTATAACATAATTAATTTGAAATAACAATTAAATCAAATATAACAACTGTAAAATGTTTCATGAATCTGTAAAGTGTTATATTTACCAAAAGGAATCTAAAAAATATACTAAATATATAGCCAATGAAACAAATAGAAAGGAAGGAGCTACTTATGAAAAAAAAGAATAGTGGGGAAAAAATAGCCATAAGGCGGGCAGAGATTTTTTATCATTTAATGGTATGGCCTGGATTGTTATTTCTGATCGTGTTCAACTATATTCCCATGAGTGGAGTTATTATGGCATTTCAGAATTTTGTGCCAGCTAAGGGATTATTAGGCTCAGAATTTGTTGGATTGAAGCATTTCATCTACATGCTTCAATTGCCAGACATAGAAAAGATCATTAGAAATACACTGGTGATTGCTCTTGGAAAAATGATATTTGGAATGATTTTTTCCATAGCGTTTGCGATTTTGTTAAATGAAATCCGGCAGAAATTTATGAAGAAAACGGTCCAGACCATTGTGTATCTTCCTCATTTTTTGTCGTGGGTTGTGTTAGCATCGGTTGTGACCAATATGTTTGGACTTGATGGTTCTGTCAACCAGTTTTTTACTTCTGTAGGGCTTGATAAGATTAATTTTCTTGGAAATAGCAAAGTCTTTCCAGGATTGATTATTGGAACGGACGTGTGGAAAGAATTTGGCTATAATTCCGTCATATATCTGGCAGCAATCACAGCTATTGATCCGGGACTGCATGAAGCAGCAACGATGGATGGTGCTTCGTGGTGGAAAAGAGTGTGGAATGTAACAATACCTGGAATGCTTCCCATTATCCTGCTAATGACAGCGATGAATCTAACGAATATACTTAGTGCCGGATTTGATCAGATTTACAATTTATATTCGCCAATTGTATATGAGACGGGAGATGTACTGGATACCTATGTGTATCGTATTGGTCTGGTAGGCAGACAGTATAGTTTTGGTGCCGCAGTGGGCTTGTGTCGTTCGGTAGTTGGAATGATATTGCTGATATCGGCAAATGAATTAACCAAAAAACTGACGGATCAGAAAATTTTTTAGGAGGTGAATTTAATGGTCGAGAATAGAAGTTTTCATTCCAAAATGAGGACAGCTATTATTTATGTGATTGTTTTGATGTTGGGCCTTATATGCCTGTTTCCACTCTTGAATATTCTGGCGATTTCTTTCAGTGGCAGTGCTGCTGTTATGGCAAATAGAGTAGGTGTGCTGCCGGTGGATTTTACATTGACTGCGTATAATAAAATTCTTTTGGATGAGCAGTTCTGGCATTCCTTTATGCTTTCGGTTATCCGGGTTATTCTTACGCTTGCACTTAACCTTGCATTGACAATTCCTATGGCGTATGCGATGACGAAGAGCAAAAAAGATTTTTCTGCCAGAAATATTTATATGAATCTTTTGATTTTTGCCATGTTATTCAATGGAGGAATGATACCGACTTATATTCTAGTAAGAAATCTGGGACTTTTGAATTCTATCTGGTCGCTAGTGCTTCCGGGTGCACTTCCGATCTTCAATGTAATTATGTTAATGAACTTTTTTCTGGGGATTCCAAAATCATTAGAGGAGGCAGCGCTGATCGATGGAGCCAATCCATTTCAGGTGTTGTTAAAAATTATGGTTCCTTGTGCAAAACCAAGTATTGCAACAGTATCGTTGTTTAGTATTGTGGGGAGTTGGAATGACTTTTTCAGCGGATTGATTTATATGCAAAAGGTTAAGGACTATCCGATCATGACATATATCCAATCTCTGAACGTGGATATACAGGAACTGCTGAAAAGTGGTGTTACAAGCACTACATTAGAAAATGCCACAGAGCTTTCTAATAAAAATCTGAATGCAGCTAAAATTGTTGTAGCAGTAATCCCGCTTTTGATGATTTACCCTGTACTGCAAAAATATTTGATTTCTGGAATGGTCATGGGATCTGTAAAAGAATAGGAACTGGAAAATAAGAACTGTAAAATGTTTCATGAATATGTAATTTGTTATATTTACACAAATTGTTGTTGAAATATATACTAAATACATCAATATTATGATACATAAATACATTTATGGAGGGAAGTTTTATGAAGAGAGACTATTTAACAAAGTTGATAAGCGTTGCAGCAGTAATGTCGTTAGTATTATCGACAACGGCGTGTTCTAACAACACACCATCGGAAAAGAGTAGTACAGACAATGCATCATCCAATCGTTCGGATGATCCAATTCAGGTATCAATGGGTAGACAGACATTGCAGAATGTTACATTTCCAGATGGGGATTCCTATGAAGATAATGCCTACGTAAGAATGACAGAGAAAGAATTAAATATCGATATCACAGATGAATTTGAAGCAACGGGTGATGATTATGACAGACAGGTTTCTTTGGCATTATCAGCAGGAGAAATTCCAGATATGATGAAAATCAACAGTCTGGATACATTAAAGGAATTATATGAAAACGATATGATTGCTGATTTGACAGAAGTTTATGACGAATACGCAAGTGATTATATCAAATCGCTTTATGATTCTTATGATGGCAGAGCACTGAAGAATGTAACTTTTGATGGAAAGATGATGGCATTACCAGCAACAAACGGAGATAACGGTCCAAGCATGGCATGGATTCGGAGTGACTGGCTGGATCAGATAGGGCTGGACATCGATGAAGATAAAGATGGTATTATTAAAATAGAAGATTTGGAGACTGTGGCAAAAGCTTTTATGAAGGAAAATCCTGCAGGCGTAGAGAATGTAGTTGGCATGGCTTTTGCACCATGGTTGACAAGTAATGATCCGGATGGAACATTTAGCATGAATTCCATAGCATATGCAATGGGAGCATTTCCAAAGACATGGATGGAAAAAGATGGAAATGTAATTTATGGATCTACTACAGAGGAAATGAAACAGGCTCTTTCTGTAGTCTCCGGCTGGTTTCAGGAAGGAATTCTTGATCCGCAGGTCGGAACAAGAACCTGGGATGATATTACAGCTCTTCTGGTAAATGGACAGTGCGGTATTGCCTTTGGTGTATGGCATATGCCAGGCTGGCTGTTAAGTAATGTATATGCTTTAAATGATCAGGTGACATTTGAGCCATATGTTGTGGAAGATGCAAATGAAATGATTAATTGTAAACACAATGATGCAACAAATGGTTATATCGTTGTGAGAAAGGATTTTTCTAATCCGGAATTAGCAATTCAGATTGCAAATCTGTTTTATGATTCCTTGGTAAATGATCCTTCACTTCTTGAAAAGTACCCAGAGGTGGAAGAATATGTTACGAGTGGTGTTGACGGTTCCACCAGACCATTTAACATTGAAATCAATGCATATACATCGCTTTTAGATGATTATGATGAAATGATGAAAGGTATCAATAATGAACTGGCATTAGAAGATGTAAGTAATTTGGAAACCCGCACAAATATTCCTGCTATTCAGAGATATCTGGAAGGTGATGTAGATGCCGATAACTGGTCGAGATATGAGTGCCGTTTTAAGGGTGTGGGTCTGATCAAGTCTATTACAGAGAACAATAAATATGAGTGGATCACTCCTATTTTCCCGCAAACGACTTCTACCATGGAGACGAACTGGGCAAATCTGGAAAAGTTGGAAGAGGAGACATTTATTAAAATTGTGACAGGTGATATGGAAGTCGAAAGTGGTTTTGAGCAATTCGTAAAAGACTGGAATGCACAGGGCGGAGACCAGATCATAAAAGAGATTTCAGAACAGCTGCAGTAAAGTTATATTCATACAGCCATGCCAGAGCGGCATGGCTGTATGAATTCTTATACAAAAATAGAAAGGGTATGCTAAAAGTGAAAAAATATTATCAAATACAGACAAAGTCTAAATGCAGAAAAGAAAATATGGTAGAAGGTGAGTGTTATCGTATCAGTGTTTTAACATCAGGGCTTGTTCGATTGGAATATTCAGAACAGGGAATCTTTGAAGATAGCCCAACGCAGAGTATCTGGAACAGAGATTTGGGATTATGTGAATATCAGGTGGTAGATTCAGAGAATCAGTTGGAAATTATCACGGACAGAATCCATCTGTATTATGATAAACAGCGTTTCAGCCGTAATGGCCTTTTTATCCATGTAAAAGGAAGTGCAGTACCATTTGGAAATGTATGGCATTATGGAGATACGGAATATTCATTTGGGGAAGGAAATTTCAAAGGAACAGCCAGAACATTGGATGGTGCAAATGGGGAAGTGCCATTGGAAGATGGACTAAATGCTATAACAGGCTATGCAGTGCTGGATGATAGTAAATCTTTATTGATCAGAGAAGATGGCTGGGTGGAAACACGGAAGAATCCAGAAGAAGATCTGTATTTTTGGGGATACGGAATGGATTATCTGACGTGTATACAGGATTTTTACAGACTTTGCGGAGCAACACCAATGGTTCCACGATATGCATTTGGCAATTGGTGGAGCCGATATCACAAATATACGGAGAAAAGTTATCGCGGACTGATGGAACGGTTCAAGCGGGAAAATATTCCGTTTTCCGTTGCAGTAATTGATATGGATTGGCATCTGGTAGAGGTAGATGCGCGTTATGGAAGCGGCTGGACAGGATATACATGGAATCGGGAATTATTTCCAGATCCAGATGCTTTTCTGAAATGGCTTCATGAACAGGGACTTCATGTGACACTAAATGTACATCCGGCAGAAGGGGTACGGGCCTATGAGGAGGGGTATAAAGAAATGGCCAGGGCGATGCAGATGGATGATGATAGTATTGATAAAGAATTGCCAATTCCTTTTGATATAGCGGATGAAAAATTTGTGGAGGCATATTTTACCTGTCTGCATCATCCGCAGGAAAAAGCCGGGGTTGATTTTTGGTGGATAGACTGGCAACAGGGCAGTTTATCTAAGGTAGAAGGTCTGGATCCCCTCTGGATGCTAAACCACTATCATTTTCTGGATAATGGACGGGACGGAAAGCGTCCAATGACATTTTCAAGATATGCGGGACCAGGAAGTCATCGTTATCCAGTTGGATTTTCAGGGGATACCATCATATCGTGGAAATCACTTGATTTTCAGCCTTATTTTACAGCGACAGCGTCAAATATAGGGTATGGAATGTGGAGTCACGATATTGGAGGGCATATATCAGGAAGCAGAAACGATGAACTGAGTGGAAGATGGGTGCAGTTTGGTGTATTTTCTCCCATTATGCGTCTGCATTCCTCGGACAATCAATTTAATTCCAAGGAACCATGGCACTACAGACCAGAGATCCGCATGGTGATGGAAAAATTCTTAAGATTTCGACATAGAATGATTCCATATTTATATACCATGAATTACAGGCAGTATGCAGAGGGAATCCCTATGGTATTACCGATGTATTATTGGTATCCGAAAGAACAGGAAGCCTATAAGGTGCCAAATCAATATGCATTTGGAAGTGAAATGATGGTGGCAGCAGTGACTTCTCCTTGTATTAAGACGTTGTACATGGCGAAGACAACCGTATGGATTCCACAAGGGGAATGGTATGATATATTCACAGGATTGCGTTACCACGGTGGCAGAAAAATGAATTTGTATCGTGATATAACATCCATTCCGGTGTTGGCTAAGACAGGGGCAATTATTCCGTTTCAGGACGATTACATGGAAAATGCGAATGAAAATCCTAAGCAGTTGCATCTTTATGTATATACTGGAGCAGATGGTTCGTTTACTTTGTATGAGGATGACAATATAACAAATGCTTATCAAGAAGGGATTTGTGTGAGAACCAGTTATGAATGGCATGAAGAGGAGGGGTGTCTGTATATATCCAGTGCAAAAGGAGAGAAATCTTTGATTCCTGAAAACAGAGAGTATGCAGTTACTTTTTGTGGTATAAGGGAGGCAAAGGCTACATGCAAGGTTTCATCTGCTGGCGGAAGAATAGAAACCGAAATAAAGAAGGAGGATGACGTAACAGTCTTATTAAAGAATGTGCCGTTGGATCAGGATATTGTGTTGGAGTTGAGGGAAAGAGTGTACAGGGATAACGATATTGTGAATCGCTGTTATCAAATTTTAGATCGTGCAGAAATTGAGTATGATCAAAAAGAACGTGCATTTAATATGATCAAAGCGGAACAGGACAAAACATGTTTGTTAGGAAAACTACTGGTGCTAGAACTGGAAAGTGATTTGTATCATGCATTAGCAGAAATAATCATCGCATGATAGAAGATTCAAGCGAAAAGTAATGATTCAGAAAAGGACTCCGTTCATGGGATTTGAAGAGAATACCTTTTGTCAGAGATTTCTCTGGCATTGGAAAATGCTTCAAGCAGATCCCGTGGACGGAGTTTTTTTCTAAGAAAAGATCGGATTTTTCAACAGAAGATCTTTTCTTTTTCATAAACTTAAACAACACAGTGCGTTTGAAAAATCCGTCCCTATGCGAAATATTTTTTCGCCAGCTTCTCAAACGCCGGCAGTGCCCGCTCAATCTGTGCGGTTGTCACGCAGTACGCGATCCGCACAAATCCCGGCGCGCCGAAATCATCGCCCGGAACGAGAAGCAGTTCGTATTTCTTTGCTTTTTCGCAGAAAGCGTACGCATCCGTTTCCGGGGATTTCATGAAAAGATAGAAAGCGCCGTCCGGGTGAACGCAGGTAAAGCCGTAGGAGCTTAACGAATCATACAGTAGATCGCGGTTCTTTTTGTAAACAGACAGATCAGAAACCTGTCCGGCACATTTTGCAATGACATGCTGGATGAGGCTCGGTGCGCAGACGAAACCGAGGGCGCGTCCGGCTCCGCAGACAGCGGCGTAAACGGTTCTGGCATTTTCTACTTCATCCGGTACAAGAACATAGCCGATACGTTCGCCCGGCAGAGACAGCGATTTACTGTAGGAGTAGCAGACCAGCGTGTTTTTATAATATTTGGTTAGACAAGGAACTTCCACGTCCCCATAGACGAGTTCGCGGTACGGTTCATCGGCAATCAGATAGATCGGATGGCCGTAGGCGGCGGATTTTTCTTCCAGAAAAGCGGCAAGCTGACGGATGCTTTCTTCAGTATAAACAACGCCGGACGGATTGTTCGGGGAGTTGACGAAGACACCTTTTGTGTGCTCATTGACAGAAGCAGCAAGCTGGTCAAAGTCGATCTGGAAGGTGTCCGGGTTGGCCGGAGTTTCTGCCATCGTTGCACTGGCAGATTCGATGAAGACGCGGTATTCCGGAAAATATGGAGTGAAGACCACATATTCATCGCCCGGAAGGGTCAGTGCGCCAAGGACAATGCGGAGGGAAGCGGCAGCACCGCAGGTCATGTAAAAGTTATCGGCGCCAAAAGAAGTGCCAAAGCGTTCATTCAGGTTCGCTGCAATGGCAGCGCGGGTGTCGGCATCTCCCTGTGCGGAAGTGTAACCGAACAGATAGTAGTCATCCCGGGAATCAAGCAGTTCTTTAATTGTCTCATGAATGGAAGCCGGAGCCGGGACGTTTGGATTTCCGATGCTGAAATCGAAAACATTTTCCGCACCGATTTCGGCGGCACGTTTTTTACTGTATTCAAAGATTTCACGGATGACCGATTTTTTGGTACCAAGAGTTACCATTTTTTCTGAAAGCATATGAAAGATCCTCCTGAAGTTGTTCTGGCGGGTTTTCTGCAGATTTACAAGAAGTTCCCCTTCTGTTTCCCATGTGTTTGCGATGCATGTGCCATTTGGGTGTGCATGGACAGCCGAGGGGTCTTTTTGCATAAAAGATATTTAAAAATGTTTTCCGAATTTCACAGGAAAAGATAAAAAATGCGGAAAATCCGGGAGAATGTTAATGTTTTTTCTGTCTGTCCCTTATTTTAGCAGACAGAGACTGAATTGTAAATGAAACATTTTCGGATTCGTACCGTCGGAAGCTGAAAAAGTGGCGGTAGCAGACGACCAGTGACACGAGCAGACTTCCGAGCCGTACGGACGGCAGAAAGCGGGAAAGCTGAGCGGCGGCTGCGAAGCCTGCGAAGGAAGCAATTGAGCGCAGATTGTGCGGCTGGATAATCAGAATCAGCGAAAAGGTAAGGTAAAACGCTGCCAGCAGAAGTGCCGGCCGCAGGTCCGGCAGGAGACCGAGCAGTACGCCGAACGAGACAGAGATCGCCTTTCCACCTTTCGCCGGCTGCAGAAACGGCCATGCATGACCCGCCACCGGGGCGAGCAGAATCAAAGCGAAAAGCCACGAACCCATCGAAACCGCAGAGCTGTGTACTGCCAGAAACACCGGCAGAAAGCCCTTCCAAATATCGCACAGAACGCAGAACAGTCCGACGCGCGGTCCAGCCGCAGAAAATGCGTTGAATGCGCCGGGATTCTGGTCCTCATTCGCGGTTCGGACATCCACATGGCAGAAGTGCTTTGGAATCAGATACGAGTACAGCACACTGCCGGAGAGATAGCCGAATAAAAGATAAAACAGATAAATCGTCATCCTCATAAGTATTACTCCGAAACTAATTTTTCTAACAGATGCGTAATCGCCGTTCCTGCCTGCGGATGGCTGTTTTCCCGCTGTGCATCGCGCATCGCAATCTGACGCGCATCATCCTTTGCAAGTGAAATACCGGCATCTGCCAGTTCTTTCTGATGCGTGCCGGTCACGGACATTCCGCGGGAGACAAAGAAGGCGCGGTTTTTCGTCTCGCACCCGGGAATCGGATCGGTATGGACAAGCGGAACGCGCCGTACAGCCGCCTCTGTACTGCTTAAGCCACCGGGCTTTGTAAAAAGAACGTCAGCGGCCGCCATATATTCCGCGACATGGCGCGTAAAGCCGACGACATGGACATTTGAATTTTTATGGAACTGCAGCCGGAGAGAACGCGCCCGTTTCTTGTTATTTCCACAGATAATCACAACCTGTTCGCCGTTTTTCAGGCGGGAAACGAGCTCATGCGCGAGCAAATGCACCTTGCCGAATCCCATGCTGCCGCTCATGACGAGAAAAAGAGGAGCATCCTCGGGAAGGCCGAGATGGCGGCGCACATCTTCTTTCGACGCCGGACGCGAAAATGCGGGCCGGACCGGAATGCCAAGCGGGAGCAGTTTTTCCTTTGAAATGCCGTACGATGCAAATTCCGGAATCAGATCTTTGTGCGGAATGACATAATCATCGCAGTTTGTCTCCTCCCAGAACGGAATGCAGGCATAATCTGTGGCGATGGCGACACATGGAATGGTCAGCAGCCCTTTCTGTTTCATCCAGGTCAGTGTCTCCGCCGGATAAAGGTGCGTTGTGACGACACCATCAAAATGATTTTGAACGATATAATCGGCGAGTGCATTTCCAAGCCGCGCATTCGCATAATAAACCGGTGATTTCCCCGGGACGCGGCGCACCAGCTCGCCGAGCTGATAGGCAGCGCCGAATCCGGCCGGAAAAACGGAGACGAGTTTTACATAAGCTCCGCCGACCAGCGCGGACGTATGTTTTCGCCCGAGACGCATCAGGTCCAGCACTTCAGCTTCGTGGTGATGAAATTCCAGACTCTCTTTCAATGCGAAGGCCGCCGCATTGTGGCCGCCTCCGGTATTGCACGATAAAATCAGTATTTTCATAAAAACAGACTCCATTCCTAACGAGATCAAAAGCAGAGCAAAAGAGCTACTGCCCTTATGAAGTAAAGTATAAAACGCCGTTATTTTCCGGACAAGCCCCAAAAGCAGGAAAATGTCCGAGCGCGTGCCTGAAAGAGAGCAACATCACAAAAAGTTGGTAAAAATACAGCAAAATTGAAAGAAGAAAAGAAAAAATATGGTAATTCTGCTGATAAACCAATTGACATCCCATCAAAAACTTCGTATCATAAAGACAGAATGGGGCGCGTTCGGAAAGCGATCTGCGCACCGAAAAATACAGGAGGTAAGCTTAAAATGGGTAAATGGCAGAGAAGTCTTTACCAGCCGGTTCTGCCGCTGGGAAAAGACGGAAAAAGGGTAACAGGAAGCGCGGAACATATCGCACTTTCCAGAAAAGCAGCAGGCGAGGGTATGGTTCTGGTAAAAAACGAGAACGACACACTGCCGCTCGCAAAAGGCACAAAGGTAGCCTTATTCGGAAAAGGAACGATTGATTACGTAAAAGGCGGCGGCGGAAGCGGTGACGTTACGGTCGAGTATATCCGCAACTTCTACGAAGGCATGAAGATCAAAGAAGCCGAGGGGGAGGTTTCTCTGTTCCATGAGCTGCCGGAATTCTATGAGAAAAATGTAAAAGAGCAGTATGCTGCAGGCGCTGTACCGGGCATGACAAGAGAGCCGGAAGTACCGGATGAGCTGGTAGAAAAAGCAAGAGCATATACCGATACCGCAATCATCACCATCTGCCGTTTCTCCGGCGAGGGCTGGGACCGCAAATGCCAGATCAACGATGAAGGCTATGAGCTGTTTGAGGATGAGAAAAAACAGATCGAGCTGAGCGCCAGCATCTTCGAAAACGGCGACTTCTGCCTGACAAACGGCGAAGCAGCCATGGTAGAAAAAGTAAAAGCAAACTTTAAAAATGTCATCGTTGTCATGAATGTCGGCGGTATGGTTGATACCAGCTGGTTCAAAGACTGCAAAGAGATTCCGGCGGTGCTGATGGCATGGCAGGGCGGTATGGAAGGCGGCCTCGCGGCAGCGGACGTTGTAACAGGCGACGTCAACCCATCCGGTAAACTGGTTGATACCTACGCAGCAACCCTCGAGGATTATCCATCCACCGAGAACTTCCATAAATCCGTTTATTACGTGGATTACAACGAGGATATCTACGTTGGTTACCGTTATTTCGAGACGATTCCGGGCGCAGCGGAGAAGGTCAATTATCCGTTCGGCTTCGGTCTTTCCTACACCAGCTTTGAGACAGAAGTTCTGGGGGCAGAAGAGAAGGATGGAAAGATTGTTGTAAAAGCAGCTGTTACCAACACCGGAAAACGTGCCGGAAAAGAAGTTGTACAGCTCTACTATGGCGCACCGCAGGGCAAGCTTGGCAAACCGGCCAAAGAGCTCGGCGCTTACCGGAAAACAAGACTGCTGCAGCCAGGCGAGACACAGAGAGTCGTTCTTTCCTTTACAGTGGAAGATATGGCATCTTTTGATGACCTTGGAAAGGTTGCAAAATCTGCCTATATTCTTGAGGCAGGAAGCTACGTCTTCTACGTTGGAAACAATGTAAGAGATGCGAAGAAACTGGACTTCACCTACGATCTGGCAGAGGCAAAAGTGACTGCACAGTACACCAGCCTTGCCGCTCCGCATAAGCTGGAAAAACGTCTCCTTGCGGATGGAACCTACGAAGCGCTTCCGACCGATAACGGCCCTGTCGAGGAAGAAGGACTGGAGCGTCAGGATAAGCTGACTCTGGAAGGTTTCCTCCCGGCAGTCAAAGCACAGGAGAGAAAGAGCTTTGGCGAGCTTATGGAAGCAGCAAAGACGAATCCGAACCTGATGAATGTGGTCGAAGGAAAAGAAACGCTCGACGAGTTTGTAGATAAGCTTCCGACAGAAGCACTTATTCATCTGCTCGGCGGTCAGCCGAACACAGGAGTTGCCAATACGTTTGGCATGGGAAATCTGCCTGAGTACGGCATCCCGAATATCATGACCGCAGACGGACCGGCAGGCCTTCGCATTCAGCCGCAGTGTGGCGTCAACACGACCGCATGGCCGTGTGCAACATTGCTTGCCTGCACCTGGGATCCGGAGCTGATCGAAGAGATCGGTAAAGCCGGCGGAGAGGAAGTCAAAGAAAACAACATCGGCATCTGGCTGACCCCGGCTGTCAACATTCACAGAAGTCCGCTCTGCGGAAGAAACTTTGAGTATTATTCCGAGGATCCGCTTGTAGCCGGAAAATCCGGTGCGGCAATGGTACGCGGTATGCAGTCCGAGCATATCGGGGCAAGTGTGAAACACTTCTGCTGCAACAACAAAGAAACAAACCGAAAAGACAGCGATTCCCGCGTTTCCGAGCGTGCGCTGCGTGAGATTTACCTGAAAGCCTTCGAGATCATCGTAAAAGAGGCAGATCCATACACAATCATGTCGTCCTACAACCTGATCAACGGCGTTCAGGCATCTGAGAACAAGGATCTTTTGACCGGTATTCTGCGCGGTGAGTGGGACTTTAAGGGAATGGTAACGACCGACTGGTGGACACACGGCGAGCATTACCGCGAGACAAAAGCCGGAAATGATATCAAGATGGCAAACGGATACGAGGAGCGCGTACAGGAGGCATTTGAGAAGGGATACATCACCCGCGACGAAATCGCTCTTTGTGCAAAACGAATCCTGACCATGATTCTTCGCATGGACTGATGTGGATGCATGTGAATAAATAAAGAAAAGTGTGGATAACACATAAAAAAATCGTATGCTGTTGTGGAAAAAGCAACAGCATACGATTTTTTACTTTCCGGACAGGATTCATTCCTGTTTACACGGCAATGATCTGTAGCAAGACTCTGGCGACCGCAGCGCAGTAAAAACGAGCGGAAACTACAGGAAAAAAACTGTTTTCAGGCAGTAGCCTTCTGTAGCTCTGCCATAATCTTAAATTCCCGCACGACCATAACGATGCTGACTGATGCGGCTGCAAGGTCTGCAATCGGTGCAGTGTACATCACGCCGTCAATGCCGAAGAGATACGGAAAAATCAGCAGCAGCGGAAGCAGGAAAATAATCTGTCTCGTCAGCGAAAGAAAAATACCCTTCTTCGGTGCTCCGATGGAGGTAAAGAAGTTCGAGCTGACCGGCTGGATACCGTTCAGGAATGTGAAAAACAGGAAAATGCGGAAGTACCGCTCTGCAAAATGCAGGTACTCTTCTGAACCAGAACCAAAAATGCCGATAATCTGGCGCGGAAAGAGCTGGAAGCAGAGGAAGGCGACGATGGAAATGGCAGTCGCCGCAAAAACTGCTTTTTTATAGGCGTCCTTCACGCGGTCATATTTCTGTGCACCGAAGTTGAAGCTGACAATCGGCTGAAGTCCCTGCGAAATGCCGATGACAAAGGAAAAGAACAGCATATTCACCTTTGAAATAATACCGGCGCATGCAAGCGGAATGTCGCTTCCATAGACGGAATTGGAGCCGTAGTAGGTCAGTGTGTTGTTCATAACGATCTGAACAACCATCATTGCCACCTGGTTGAACGCAGGAGTTGCACCAAGCGCAGCAATCCGTGCCCAGCAGGCCATGTTCGGTTTCAGATCGGAAAGAGAGAGCGGCAGCGTCTTAAAACCGCGCAGATAGAAGACAACGAGCGCGAACGATAAAATCTGTCCGGTGATCGTGGCGAGCGCTGCACCTGCCATGCCCATGTGGAAAACGAAGATGAACAGCGGGTCGAGAATCGTGTTGACGATCGCGCCGACCAGGTTGCACAGCATGGAAAATTTCGGGCTGCCATCCGCGCGGATCA
This sequence comes from Fusicatenibacter sp., assembly GCF_977045365.1. Lineage (NCBI taxonomy): Bacteria > Bacillati > Bacillota > Clostridia > Lachnospirales > Lachnospiraceae > Fusicatenibacter > Fusicatenibacter sp. The sequence continues at coordinate 18,862 of NZ_CDRRUH010000010.1, read as the reverse complement.
GGTTGGAGCCGCCGATTGTGACGATCAGAAACGGGAAGCCGATGGAGGTGATTCTGGTGTAAGTACAGGCGTAATCAATGACGTCCGGTGTTGCACCAAAGAGAAGCATCATCGGGCGCAGAAAAAGCTGAACGGCAACGCAGAGAATCACACCGAGGATTGCCAGCATGGAGATGGCACTTCCAACATAAGATTTCGCGTGCTCCGGCTCTCGTCTGCCCATGCAGAGATTGAAGTTTGCAGCACCGCCGATGCCGCAGAGCAGACCGATGGATGTGCAGACCATGCTGAGTGGGAACGCTACGTTGGTCGCTGCGTTTCCGAGCACGCCGATGCTGTGACCGATAAAGAGCTGGTCTACCATGTTATAGAGGGCGCTGACGAGCATCGCGATGACGCTCGGAATCGCAAAACGCCGCAAAAGAGAGCTGACCGGTTCCGAGCCGAGAGGATTTTCGGAAGGTTTCATAGAGGGTATCTCCTTTCAAATGGAATAAAAATTCATCGTTTGTATCGGGTGAACATTCCCGGAAAAACTCCGAGACTATATAGTATACCATAGAAAGAAAACAGAAAACAAGAGGGTGACCGCTGTTTTCAGAAAGTGTAACAGAATCGTAGCAGAACTCTCTGCATTTTTAAAAAAGGGATTGACAAAAATGAAATATTAACCTATATTGAAACAAGGTTAACAATTCAAAAGCAGAAAGAATTGGATACAAAAACCTGCGAGGAGGATTTACATTCATGAAAAAATCAAAACTTACAACAAAACAGATTGTACTGACCGGCATGATGACGGCAGTGCTTGCGGTACTGTCCATTGTGACGATTCCGCTTCCGACCGGCGTTCCGGTGACGCTGCAGACCTTTGCAATGGCATTTTGCGGCTACGTGCTTGGCTGGAAATTGGGAGGTGCATCGTCCGCTCTTTATCTGATCCTCGGCGCGATCGGCGTTCCGGTTTATGCCGGCATGAGCGGTGGCTTCGGCGCTCTTCTCGGACCGGCCGGCGGCTTTATTTTCGGATTTATTCCGATGGCAATGCTCTGCGGTGCCGGAATTAAAAAAGGCTTCCCGGGCAAACCATTCGTTCTTGGAATCGCAGGTCTTGCGGTATGTCACGCATTCGGTGTGGTACAGTTTTCTATTGTAACAGGAAACACGATCCCGGCTTCGTTCCTTGCAGTTTCCGTTCCGTACATCGTAAAAGATGTGATTTCCGTTGTAGCAGCTGAAATTCTCGGTGTAGCCGTTCGAAAAGCACTGTCAGCAGCTCATGTAATGAACTACGGAACCGTAGCATAATCACAGAGCGTTTCTGAAAAACCAAAAGATAAAAACAAGAGACAGGCATCCTGACAATCTGCCAGGTGTCTGTCTTTTTCTGTTTTGTCAAGCGGATATTCGCAATCCGCTTCGCTACTTGCCTGATTCGGTTAAAGTATTCCGCAGCAGCAGCGGTTATTTGAAAAAACGTGCAAAATGCATTTCATACAGTTTCAAAATTTTAATGAATTCCTAAGAAAGAGGCAAGAAGGCGTTAAGGGAGATATGGTAGGATAGAAAGCAGGAAAGAACAACAAAGGGGTTTGAAACTATGAGAAAAAGAACACGAAAACACCGGGGAACAGCGGGAAAAATGGTTGGAGGTTTTCTGGCATTTTTCTGCCTGATCCTGCTGACGGCCGGAATGTTCTGGGCAATCCAGGGATATGTTTCCTATCAGAAGGCAGTGAAGGAAAAGCCGCTCGCGCAGGCAGTAGAGGAAGCCAGAAGCGGAGCACAGTGGGCTTCTCTTGAACAGGTGCCGGATCTGTACAAAAAAGCGGTGCTTGCTGTTGAGGATCATCGGTATTACACACATCACGGGATAGACTGGATCAGCATGGCGCGGGCCGTTGTACATGATATCCGCGTGATGAAACCGGAGCAGGGAGGCAGTACCATCACACAGCAGCTGGTAAAAAACATGTATTACGATCAGAATAAGACATTTGCCAGGAAAGCGGCAGAGGCGTGGACGGCACTCTATGTGGAACGGCAGCTCTCGAAAGAAGAAATTCTGGAATTGTACATCAATACCATCTATTTCGGGGATGGCTATTACGGACTGAAAGAAGCATCGCTTGGCTACTTCGGGAAAGAACCGCAGGAGCTGACCGACAGCGAAGCCGTTCTCCTCGCCGGAATCCCGAATGCACCGTCCGCCTACGCGCCGTCGCGCCACGCGGATCTGGCGCTGCAGCGGGAAAAGCAGGTGCTGGCGGCAATGGTAAAATATGGATACCTGGAACAAAGTGAGACGGACAGCCTGCTGTGGGATGCGGCAGCCGATCCGGTTCTGGCACGATAGAAAGAAAAGTGAGGAAAAAAGAATGGGAAAACTGATCAGACTGGGGGCAACAGCGCTGTCCATGATTGGAATTTTGGTGATGATTCTCTGTGTGCAGGCGGCGATTTTATTTGTGAGGCTGTGCATCCGAAGAAAGCAGAAAAAAATTGAGCTGAAATAAGAGAAAGAAAAATGCGAGCAGAATTGCCGGAAGAAAAACGGTGATTCTGCTCGCGTTTTTTTCTGTGAGCAATCCGATTGCGTTTCCGCCGGGAAAAAGGTATAATGAAAAAAAGGCAAAAAAATGGTAAAACAGACAGCTTTTGAGGAAAAATAAATGGAACAAAAAGGCAGCGCAGAACGGATTTTAAAACAGATTCCCTATGAGATCGTGTATTCCGCCCGTAAAACGCTCGCCGTCCAGGTCAAAGCGGATGGAAGCGTGGTGGTGCGCGCACCGAAACGGATGGCAAAATACAAAATCGAAGCATTCTTAAAAGAAAAACAGGATTGGATTCACACACACCGGGAAAAAGCGCTGGCGGCCGCAGAGCAGAAAGCAGCGAACCATCTGACGGAAGCAGAACGAAAAGCGGCGGTTAAACGTGCGGCGCAGATGCTGGCGGAAAAGACGGCACATTTTGCAAAAGAGATGGGCGTAACGTATGGCAGAATCACAATTCGTGAGCAGAAAACCCGCTGGGGCAGCTGCAGCAGCGCCGGAAACCTGAACTACAACTGGAAACTGGTGCTGATGCCGGAGCGCGTGATGGATTACGTCGTTATCCACGAGCTGGCGCACCAGAAAGAGATGAACCATTCCGCGCGGTTTTACGCGGTGGTGGCACAGCAGATGCCCGATTACAAAGTGTGGCAGAGCTGGCTGAAGGAGCATGGAAGAGAGTACTGAAAAGAGAGGCAAAACAAATGATACTGACCGAAGAAAAAACATATATCATCAATGTGACGGAGGTTGATACCGACGCAGAGTTTGGCTTAAATAAGAAAGATATTATGATCGAATACACAAACCTGGAGCTGCTGCATGCGATTCTTGTAAGCACAATGCCATACAGCAGACTGTCGGCACTATACCGCGGAAAACGGAAGGCGGAGCTGCAGTCCCGGATTGCGATGGTGGAGAGTGTGCTCGAAACACGCGGCGACCAGCTGGCAAAAGCGGAGCAGATTATGTATCTCGACACGGCGGAGCGCAGTGCAATCTGTCATTATCTCGGCATCATCTACACGCGGCTGATTGCGCAGAAGCTGTACGGAATTGACTGTATGGTACCGCTGAACCTGATCGAGCAGCCGGGGGAGAAAAAATTTGTAAAATACAACGGTGCATACCGCCAGGATCTGATCGGATACGGAAAGCAGAACGCATGGAGCGTCTGGGAGCCGGTCGGCAGGAGCGAGAACAGCCAGGCGGCCTTTGGAAACGGATGCCGGGCGGCGTCGGAGATCGAGAAGATCAATGAAAATCCGCTGGCGAAGAGCGCGGCGTGCATGACGTATTACGAGAGAGGCTATCTGAATGCCGTTGTAAAAGAGCCGGAGCGGACCGGGGACGGGACACTTTGGTTTCCAGAGGAGAATTATTTCAAAGCATATTATCAGCCGCTTTTCGAGCTGTTTGCGGACGAACAGCCGGGTGAGCTGTACGGAAGCAGCGGCGGCTTTGAACTGGAGCTGACTCTGCCGTGGACGGAGGAAGGAAAACGCGGCTTCCGCCATCTGCAGATCGGAACGGATCAGGTGACGATTGCATTGATGCGGGAAGGGAAGTACGATCAGATCTTAAAGCGGATGGAAAACGTTTTGGATTTATCAAAAGAGTGCAGATTCTGCGGGGAAGATGGCATCTGGGTAGGCGCAGAGTAAAGGTCATCGGAAGTGCCGAAGCTGCCGGGGATGATGGTATACAGATTCTGTGTGGGAAAAGCGAAAAAGAAAGGACAAGAGCAATGGCAAAAGAAATGGAAACTCCAAAGGACGAAGGGCTGCAGGGGAATGAAACGATAGAGGAAGCAATTCTGGGACTGCAAAAGGAGCCGACGCCGGAAATGCTGGCACATGTGCTGACGGTGATCCGCCGCAGAATGAAAGAGGGCGGACAGGCGATTCTTTCCGTGGAACCGCCATCCGGCGACGATCAGATCCGGATCGGAACGGTAAAGAGCGCAGACGGAAAAGTCTGGTGGGCCGCGTTTACGAGCTTTGATGAGGAATTAAAGGGGAGCAGCAGCGTGAAATCTACGTTTCTCGTGAGTCTGGAACAGCTGATCCACATGGCATCCGAAACAAAGGAGATCAGCGGTGTGATTCTCAATCCGTGGAACCGCACGATCATGCTGGATCATACGCTGCTTTCGATTATCATCGGAGAAGAGAATGCGGGGCATTGATATCATATTTCACTTGGCCAGATTACGATGCTGCTCACAATCAACTTCGATTACGGATTGCGTGGGTGATGATGCTGAGAGAAAAAAAGAAAATAGCATAAAATAGCGGAAGGTGGATCTAAGGCACAAAGCACAGGAGGGAAAGATATGGGGTATCGAAAGGTGTATCGTACGGTAGATGAACAGACTACAAAAAAGATGGTAAAGATGCTGCAGCGTCATGGAATCATGGCTTATGGAAAAAGCGAAGGAGCCGGAGAAATTCTGCAGATTACAACTGGAATACCGTATCAGGGACGCGTTGTTTATGTGAAGGAAGAACAGGCAGAGGAGGCAAAAAAACGGATTGCCGACTGGGAGAAAAAAGGGGAATTTCCTGAGCCGCTCCGAACACAGTCCCATACGCCAAAAGCAAGAATTGCAGCTCTGATCTGGGTTATTATTATTGTTATGGGGATTTTATTCAACATAGGGTTCAGTATGTTCCGGTGAACAAAAGGGAGGTTTTACAAAATGGAAGGTTTTCAGGTAACAGAAATCGGAGAAAAAATTTACTGTATTCTTGACGCGGGAAATTCGTCGTTCTATGTAGTAGAAGGTGAAGAAAAAGCGGCTGTCATTGATACCGGCATTACGGCAGGCGCAAAGATTCTGCCGGTGATAAGGGAGCTGACAGATAAGCCTCTGCTGCTGGTTATCACGCATGCGCACCCGGATCACATGTATCACATCGATGAATTCGACGAAGTTTACATGTGCCACGAGGAAAAGAAAATGGACCCGGAGACGCTCGTGATGCTGACGGCGGGAAAACTAAAACCGTGGGAAGAGATTCATGATATCCGTACCGATTCCGTGATTCCGCTCGGCGGCACAGAGCTGGCCGTCTGTCAGGCTCCGGGCCATACGCCGGGCAGTGTTGTCGTGCTGGAGACGAAACAGAATTACCTGTTCACCGGAGATGCGATCGGAAGCGGCTGCGGTGTCTGGATGCAGGTGCCGGGCGGAACGAGCCTGGAAGAGTATTACGATGGTCTGGTTGGTCTGATGGCGTGGCTGGTGAAAAAGGGCGGCCGCATGAAATTCTTCGGCGGTCATCACACGCAGGTGTTTGAATCGACGGCGCATCCGGTTTACAATCCGCTCAGCCTCGGCGTTCTCGCAGATCTCATCGACCTTGTGGATCAGGTGATCCACGGCGAAAACCTGGGACGGCCAAGCAATGCGAAGCCGTTTTCGAAAGAACAGGTCCGCTACGCGTCGTACGGCCGCGCAGAAATGCAGTACTGTGCATCGCGGATTCACCGAAAATAAGCGCGTGAAATCTTAAAACTTCCATAAGAAGAAAGGTTTTTGCCCGCGGCGGCTTGACAAAATAAAAAAACGCGATTATGATAAATGCAGTTTCTATTCCAACAGAAAAAGAAAAGGTTATGAGGAAGAGGAGTACATGGCAGGCCCCAAAAGAGAGGACGGTTCACCGGCTGAAAGGCTGTCCGGGAAGGTGGTCATGGAAGGTAGCTTCTGAACCGGAGAGCTGAAAAGCACAGAAGATGTGATGATTAGGTTCTCACGCATGAGTCACGTTACAGACTCCGAAACGAGATACAAATTAAGGTGGTACCGCGGAATTTTCGCCCTTTGCATGCATGTTATGTGTATGTGAAGGGCGTTTTTGATTTAAGACAAGCCTCTGCGGGAATAAATACCACAATACACCAAACATAAAAGGAGGATCTCATGAGCAAAGAACTCGCAAAGACCTACGATCCGAAAGGACTCGAGGACAGACTGTATCAGAAATGGCTGGATAAAGGATATTTCCACGCCACTGTAAACCCGAACAAAAAACCGTTTACCATTATGATGCCGCCTCCGAACGTAACCGGACAGCTTCACATGGGCCATGCACTCGACAACACCATGCAGGATATTCTCTGCCGTTTCAAACGGATGGAGGGATATGAAGTCCTCTGGCAGCCGGGAACCGACCATGCGGCGATTGCAACCGAGGTAAAGGTTACCAATATGCTCAAAGAGCAGGGCATCGACAAAGATGAAATCGGACGCGAAAAATTCCTGGAGCACTGCTGGGAGTGGAAGAAAGAATACGGCGGACGCATCAACAGCCAGTTAAGAAAGATCGGCTCCTCCGCAGACTGGGAGAGAGAACGCTTCACCATGGACGAGGGATGCTCCAAAGCCGTAGAAGAAGTATTCTGCCGTCTGTATGAAAAAGGATGGATCTACAAAGGAAGCCGCATCATCAACTGGTGCCCGGTATGCCAGACTTCCATCTCCGATGCAGAGGTTGAATATCAGGAGCAGGCAGGCCACTTCTGGCACATCAACTACCCGGTAGTTGGAGAAGAAGGCCGCTTCGTAGAAATCGCAACGACCCGTCCGGAGACTCTGCTCGGCGATACTGCCGTAGCTGTCAATCCGGAGGATGAAAGATACACCGATATTGTAGGAAAAATGCTGAAACTGCCGCTGACCGACCGTGAAATCCCGGTTATCGCAGATGCTTACGTAGACAAAGAGTTCGGAACCGGATGCGTAAAAATCACACCGGCACACGACCCGAACGATTTTGAGGTAGGAAAACGCCACAACCTCGAAGAGATCAACATCTTAAACGATGACGGAACCATGAACAACAAGTGCGGCAAATACGCCGGCATGGACCGCTACGAGGCAAGAAAAGCCATGGTAGAGGATCTCGAGAAGCTTGGCCTTCTTGTAAAAGTAGTGGATCACGTTCACAACGTAGGAACCCACGACAGATGTAAGACAACCGTAGAGCCGATGATCAAACCGCAGTGGTTTGTAAAAATGGCGGATATGGCTGCCGCTGCCAGCGAAGCGGAGAAGAACGGGGAAGTAAACTTCATCCCGGATCGTTTCAGCAAGATTTATCAGAACTGGCTGAACAATATCCACGACTGGTGTATTTCCCGTCAGCTCTGGTGGGGTCATCGTATCCCGGCCTATACCTGTGATGACTGTGGCGAGATCACGGTTGTAAGAGGCGGAATGCCGGAAAAATGCCCGAAATGCGGCAGCACCCATCTCACCCAGGACCCGGATACCCTGGACACCTGGTTCAGCTCAGCGCTGTGGCCGTTCTCCACGTTAGGATGGCCGGAGAAAACACCGGAATTTGATTATTTTTATCCGACAGATGTACTCGTAACCGGATACGACATCATCTTCTTCTGGGTTATCCGTATGGTATTCTCCGCACTGGAGCAGACTAAACAGGTTCCGTTCCACCACGTACTGATCCACGGACTCGTTCGTGATTCCCAGGGACGCAAGATGAGTAAATCCCTCGGAAACGGTATCGATCCGCTCGAAGTCATTGACAAATACGGTGCAGATGCTCTCCGTCTGACTTTGATGACCGGTAATGCACCTGGAAACGATATGCGTTTCTACTGGGAGCGTGTAGAAGCCAGCCGTAACTTCGCAAACAAAGTATGGAACGCTTCCCGTTTCATCATGATGAACCTGGAAAAAGCAGAAGTTCCGTCTGAAATGCCAAAAGACAAACTGACACTGGCAGATAAATGGATTCTTTCTAAGGTAAACACGCTGGCAACGGAAGTAACGGACAACATGGACCGCTACGAGCTCGGTATCGCCGTACAGAAGGTTTACGACTTTATCTGGGAGGAGTTCTGCGACTGGTACATCGAGATGGTAAAACCGCGTCTGTACAGCGAGACCGACGAGACGAAGGGCGCTGCACTGTGGACCTTAAAAACCGTTCTTGGCAATGCATTAAAGCTGTTGCATCCGTTTATGCCGTTCATCACAGAGGAAATCTACTGCACACTGAATCCGGACGAGGATTCCATCATGATCGCCGCATGGCCGAAAGAGACCGAAGACTTTGCATACGCAGAGGATGAGGCAGCCGTTGAGATGATGAAAGAGGCGGTAAGAAGCATCCGTGGTGTCCGCACCAGTATGAACGTACCGCCGTCAAAGAAAGCAAGCGTATTCGTTGTAACGGAAGATGCTGCTGTACAGGAAACCTTCAAAAACGGTGCTGTATTCTTCGGAACTCTGGCAGGAGCAAGCGAAGTTCACGTACAGGCAGACAAAGCCGGCATCGCAGACGATGCGGTATCCGCAGTGATCCCGCAGGCAACGATCTACATTCCGTTTGCCGAGCTGGTTGACCTGGAAAAAGAGATCGCCCGCCTTACGAAAGAGGAAGAGCGTCTGACAAAAGAGATCGCACGTTCCAACGGCATGCTTGGCAACCCGAACTTTATCAACAAAGCTCCGGAAGCAAAAGTTCAGGCAGAGAAAGAAAAACTGGCGAACTATCAGCAGATGATGGAGCAGGTTCAGACAAGATTGGAGCAGCTGAAAAAATAAATGAAAAAAGGAAAAAAACTGCATGGAAACAAGGAAACCGTAGTGAAAGTCTGCAACTGGCTCTCTTTGCCGCTGCAGGCCCTGGGATGCTGTATTCTGTATCTGGTGATTGAAGCATTTTCCCGCCATTCGCTGGCATCTGCATGGAGCTACATGGTGGAAAGCCCATGGGTCTTTTTGTACAATGCATTTTTGATCTTCACTACTTTTATGGTAGTTTATCTGTTCCGCAGACGTGTGCTGGTACGGCTGGTGATGAGCTGTTTCTGGCTGCTGCTCGGCATCATTAACGGTGTGATTCTGGCAAACCGCGTCACGCCGTTTACCGGACCGGACTTGCGGAATTTAAGCGACGGCGCAAAGGTCGTGACGAAGTATCTGTCGAAAGGTACCATGATCCTCGTCGTAGCAGCCCTTGTGGCATTATTGGCATTTTTTGTATGGGTCTGGATCAAAGGACCGAAATTTCAGGGGAAAATCCGCTGGTATCTGAATGTGCCGTTGATTGCTCTGGTAATTGTACTCTTTACGGGAGCAACAAATCTGGCGCTTGCAAAGCGTGTGCTTTCCAGCTATTTCGTCAACATCGCATTTGCCTACCAGGATTACGGCTATCCGTACTGTCTGGCAGTCACCCTGTTTGATACGGGAATTTCAGAGCCGAACGGCTATTCCGAACAGCTCGTGAAACAGATTGAGACGAGTGAAGGCAAACAAAAAGAGGATGATACGGTAAAACCGAATATTATCTTTTTGCAGCTGGAGTCCTTTTTCGATCCGGAGCTGGTTAATTTCCTCAACATTTCCGAGGATCCGATCCCGTATTACCGGCAGCTGATGAAGGATTATTCTTCCGGTTATCTCCGCGTGCCGGTGGTGGGAGCCGGAACAGCAAACACAGAGTTTGAAACTATTTCCGGCATGAGCCTCCGGTATTTCGGAGCGGGTGAGTATCCGTACAAATCGGTGCTTTCAGAGGAGACGTGTGAGAGTGCGCCGTATGTTTTAAAGAATCTTGGCTATGCGACCCATGCGATCCACAACAATGAAGCAAACTTCTATTCCAGAAGAAGTGTGTTCTCACGTCTTGGTTTTGATACCTTTACCTCGGAGGAATATATGCCGGATATCTCGGATGTGACGGCGACAGGATGGGTAAAAGACCATATTCTGACAAAAGAGATCATAAAAACGCTCGATGCGACAGACGAACCGGACTATATCTATACGATTTCGGTACAGGGCCACGGTGATTATCCGACAGAGCCGGTGCTTGACGATCCGGAGATTACAGTGACAGGCGCAGAAGACCGGGAAAAAAATAATTACTCCTGGGAATATTATGTAAATCAGATTCATGAGATGGACATATTTGTCAAAGAGCTGACGACAAAGCTTGCGGATTATCCGGAGCCGGTGGTACTTGTGATGTACGGGGACCATCTGCCAACGATGGGACTGAAAGTAGAAGATCTGGAGAACCGCTATCTGTATCAGACCGAATACGTGATCTGGGATAACATGGGATTGAAAAGGAAACAGGAAAACATTGCTTCCTACCAGATTGCAGCAGAGGTTATGAACCGTGTGGGAATTCATGACGGAACCATTTTCCGGTATCATCAGACGAGACGGAATACGAAGAATTATCAGGTGGATCTCGAGGTGCTGCAGTATGATATGCTGTATGGAAAACGGTACGTTTACGGAGAAGACGGAGAGACACCGTATGAGCGTGTGAAGCTGCAGATGGGTGCTCTGCCGGTAACACTGGAACGAATCGAAAAATCCGGAGAAGATACCTGGTATTTTTACGGAGAAAACTTTACGGCATCGAGCCGTGTGGAAGTCAACGAGGAGATACAGGATACCGTTTATGTCAGCCCGTCGATTCTGATGGTGCATAGTCTGACCCTGGAAGACGGTGATCAGATTACAATCGCGCAGCAGAGCAACAGCTCGACGAAGAAGGTGCTGACAAGGACAGAGCCGATGATGTATGAAGAGCCAAAAACGGTATCTACACCGACGCCGACGCCGAACCCGGACAGCACGAAAACAGATGTGACGCAGGAAAATGCCAATACGAGCACTGCGCCGCAGGATGAACTGACGGCAGCGCCGTCCGGTGCGCCGGAGGGCGAAGGCGACAAGATTGAGCCGTCAAAAACAGAAAACAGCGATAAACCGGCCGAAGACGGCGGTCTGCAGAATTAAAAAGAGTGTCCGAAAGATCATACAGTGGGGCGGATTTTGACGTCCCACTGTATCTTTTTACGGGGAAAGTCGAAAAGTCGGGACAAAATTTTGAAAATTGCTATGGACATATCCGGTCACTCGATTATAATGATACTAGGGTTTGAAAGCAGCCCTAAAATACTGAAGAATGGTGAAATAAAGTGAATTATACAGAAGCAGTTGATTATATCGAAACAATACCGAAATTTACGGTGAAGCATCCGCCGGAACATACGAGGGAGCTTCTTTCGCGCCTTGGGAATCCGCAGGAAGGGATCAAAATTATCCATGTGGCGGGCACGAACGGAAAGGGAAGCGTCTGCGCGTACTTGAATGCGATGCTGCTTGCAGGCGGCAAAAAGACAGGACTTTTTACCTCCCCGCACCTTGTACGCATCAACGAGCGGTTTCAGATCAACGGGGAAGATGTGTCGGATGAGCAGTTTCTCGACGCATTTCTCAAAGTGGAAAAAGCAGCCAAAGAATACGAGGCGGAGGGCGAAGGCCATCCGAGCTATTTTGAGACGCTGTTCCTGATGGGAATGCTGATTTTCAAAGAAGCCGGCGTGGAATACCTGGTCATGGAGACCGGCCTTGGCGGACGGCTGGATGCGACAAATGTGGTCGAAAAGCCGCTGGCATGCATCATCACGTCCATCAGCCGCGACCACACCGAGTATCTCGGCGACACCCTCGAGGCGATTGCGGGAGAGAAAGCCGGCATCATCAAAGCCGGTGTCCCGGTAATCTACGATGCCAGCCAGCCAGGTCCGGCTTCTGTCATTGCCGCAAAGGCGAAAGAGATGGGAAGCCCGGCATGGCCGATGGAGCCGTCGTTCTATGAGATGAAAACACAGAGCCGCGAGGGTATCACCTTTACCTTTGCATATCCGGGCGGCGAAAAAGCAGAGCTTGCGATTCCGTACGTGGCAAAATACCAGATGATGAATGCAAGCCTTGCGTTCTACATGATGCATATTCTGCAGGACGTGCACGACATTCCTAAGAACGTGCTTGCGGAAGGCCTTTCGAAGATCAAATGGCCGTGCCGTATGGAAATGGCTGCGCCGGGCGTCATCATCGACGGCGCGCACAACGAGGACGGCATTGCACAGTTTGTCAGCACGGCAGGCTATTTTGCGAAAGAAAACGAGATCACGATTCTGTTCACGGCAGTTGCAGACAAGCACTATCATGAGATGATCGGTGAAATCTGCGAGGGAATTCATCCGTCCCATGTTGTTGCAACGCAGATCGACGGAAGCCGCGTCGTACCGGCGGAAGTGCTTGCAGAGGACTTCAGAAAAGCAGGATGCACGGATGTCTGTGCGGAACCGGAGATCGGGGCAGCGTATGAGAAGGCACTGGACAAAAAGGGCAGCGGCATGCTGTTCTGCGTGGGTTCTCTGTATCTGGCGGGCGAACTGAAAGCATATCTTGCAAAGCGGAATGGTTAGCGAATACAGGAAGGAATTTTTTGTTTATGTTAAATTACGAAGAAGAACTGAAGAAGTTTAAACCGTGTCTCGATGTGGACGAGGTGGAGGATGCGATTTACAGCCGTGATCTGACGGATGTGATCGACATTTTGAAAGAAATGATGAAAAACGACAAGCCGGAACAGGAAAACGAGACAGAAGCGGAAAAGGAAGAGTAAGGTGCCGGAATGAACTGTATGAATTGTAAAGCAGTTGTGGATGTCGGAATGGAGATTTGTCCCAACTGTGGTTTTAATCTGAGAGTACAGAGAAAATGTTTTTCTCTTTCGAACATGTACTATAATCTGGGCCTCGACAAGGCAGAGATCCGGGATCTTTCCGGAGCGATCGATATGCTGCGGCGGAGCCTGAAGTTTAACAAATACAATATCCATGCGCGGAACTTGTTAGGCCTTGTCTATTTTGAGACGGGTGAAGCGGTTGCGGCGTTAAGTGAGTGGATCATCAGCAAGAATATTATGCCGGAGAATAATGTGGCGACGGAGTATATTGCGACGCTGCAGGCGGAGCAGGCGAAGCTGGATATGATCAATCAGACGATCAAGAAATACAACAGTGCGCTGAAATGCTGCCGCGAGAACAATGAGGATGTGGCTGCGATCCAGCTGCGCAAGATCTTAAACCAGAATCCGAAGCTGATCAAGGGATATCATCTGCTGGCGCTGATTTATATTCACAAGGGTGAGTATGAGAAAGCGCGGAAGATTCTGAAAAAGGCGGCGAAAATTGACAAGACGAACTCGACGACGCTTCGTTTCCTGAAGGAGGTTGATTTCCAGACGGGTACGCAGACGTCGCTGGAGCCGCGGCGGTTCGGGCGCAGGGAGCGCACGGAGGAGCAGCGTGAGGACGAGCGTGAGCGTGTGGTAAGCGGGGATACGGTGATTATTCCGCCGACGTTCCGCGAGACGTCTACAGCGGCAACGATGCTGAATATCGGTATTGGACTGGTGCTTGGTGCGCTGGTTGTGTGGTTCCTTGTGGGGCCTGCGAATACGCAGAGGATTAACCGGCAGGCGGATGAGAAGGTTGTGGAATACAGCGGCAAGATGGCGAGCCAGGAGGCACAGCTGAACCAGCTTCAGAGCCAGGTGGATTCGCTGAATGAGACGACGGCTTCTGCACAGCAGCAGATTCAGACGGCACAGGATACGGCGGCTTCTTATGAAAACCTGTTAAAGGCTGTGGAGGCACAGCAGCAGGGCAATACGAGCAACGCTACAAACGCATTGACGGAGGTCAACCCGGAGGTGCTTTCGGTGGATGCGAAGGCGGTTTATGATACGATTTATAAGAGTATGCAGTCTACGATGTTTCAGGAGCTCTCGGAGTCGGGAGTGAATGCGTTTGATGATGCGAATTATACGGAGGCGATTGATAAGCTTTCGAAGGCTAAGAATATTAATGACAGTGATTATACGGTGCTGAATTATCTGGCGCATGCGTATCGGCTGAGTGGGGATACGGATAATGCGGTTTCGGTGTTCCAGGAGATTGTTGATAAGTTTCCGGGAACCCAGAAGGCTGCAAAGGCGGAGCAGCAGATTGAGGCGCTGGGGGGGACTGTGAAGACGGAGGAATAGTGGGCTGATACCACTGCCTACGCGGAGGGTGCGTGGGACGAAGGGCAAAAAGTATAAAAGTGAGAAGATAAAACACAAAAGATGAAATTCGTTTTAGGGCGAAAAAGATCTTTTGTGTTTTTTATTTTATGACGGGAAAGAAGGAGGATGGGAAATGGGTAATCGGGTTTGGGTGAAGGATGCGGTGATGACGATTCGGCTTCCGGAGGAGGTGGATCATTTTGTGGCTGACCGGCTTCGGGAGGAGGCGGGGGAGATTTTGGTGGAGAGGAATGTGAGGGAGGTGGTGTTTGATTTTCGGAAGACGGTGTTTATGGACAGTTCGGGGATTGGGCTGGTGATGGGGAGGTTTCGGGAGATGGAGCTGATTGGCGGGAAGGTGAGAGCGGTGCATGTGGGGGAGCGGATGCGGAGGATTCTGGTGATGTCGGGGGTGACGAGGGTGATTGAGGTGGAAGAAGAGAAAACGTGGAAGTAGGTTTTGGACGGGGAGTGGGTAGAAAGGGGAATGGGATGATGCAGGAAAGGATGAAAACGGAAGAGAAGATGCGGTGGAATACGATGATGCTGGAGTTTGAGAGCCGTCCCTGCAATGAGAGTTTTGCGCGGGTGTCTGCGGCGGCGTTTCTGGCGCAGCTGAATCCGACGGTGGAGGAAGTGGCGGATGTGAAGACTGCGATTTCGGAGGCGGTTACGAATGCCATGATTCATGGGTACCGGCAGGAAAAAGGGAAAATTCAGATGAAATGTGTGCTGGATCTGGAGGAGAAAGTGTTTCAGGTGACGGTAAAGGATACCGGTGTCGGTATTGAAAATGTGGAGAAAGCGATGGAGCCGATGTTTACGACCTGCCCGGAGCTGGAGCGCTCGGGGATGGGGTTTTCGTTTATGGAGGCGTTTATGGATGAGCTGGAGGTGCGGTCGCATCCGGGATGGGGGACGGAAGTGGTGATGAAACGGAAAATCGGCGTGGATCGGAAGTAAAGAGGAGTCAGAATGCATGGAACATACGCTTGCCCTGATCGAAAAGGCACACGAAGGGGATAAAGCGGCAAGGGATACACTGGCAGAGGAAAATATGGGACTGGTCTGGAGCATGGTAAGAAGGTTTGCAAACCGCGGGGTGGAGATGGAGGATCTGTGCCAGATCGGGAGCATTGGGCTGTTGAAGGCGATTGATAAATTTGATCCTTCGTTTGAAGTCTGTTTTTCGACGTATGCGGTTCCGATGATTGCGGGGGAGATCCGGCGGTTTCTGCGGTCGGAGGGGATGGTGAAGGTGAGCCGCCCGATCCGGGAACTGGCGTGGAAAGCGTATGCGGTGCGGGAGCGGCTGGAGCGGGAGAACGGGCGTGATCCGACGCTGGCGGAGATAGCGGGGGAGCTTGATGTTACCGTGGAGGAAATCGTGGAGGCGATGGAGTCCGGCGCGGAGGTGGAATCGCTGCAGAAGACCATCTATCAGGGGGAAAACCACGATATTTCTCTGATGGACCGCATTCCGGAAAAAGAGAACGGGCAGGAAAAGCTGCTGAACCGGATTTTTCTGGAAGAACTGCTCGGCAGACTGCCCGCAAAGGAGCGCCAGCTCATCTACATGCGATACTTTCAGGACATGACACAGGCGCAGATTGCCGGAAAACTGGGGATTTCGCAGGTGCAGGTGTCGCGGATGGAAAAGAAGATTCTGCGGCAGATGCGGATGGAAAAGGTCTGACAAAAATACAAATCCGGCAGAAGGGCGCTTTTTCTGGAAAAGGCAGAGAAAAGCGCCTGAAACCCGGGCGGATAAAGGAAGAAAAGAAAGGCGGAGCGGGGAAAGGCGGCAGAAGGTTTGAAAATATTCACTGGAATATCGGGGGAAGGTGTGCTACAATGAGCGAAATACGAAGAAAGGCAGGTGGAAGAACATGGATTATCTGACAGAAAATGTAGCACTCAATCTGAAACGGATCCGGCAGTCGAAAGGGATGAGCCTCGACCAGGCCTCAGAGCAGACCGGGGTCAGCAAGAGTATGCTCTCGCAGATAGAAAAGGGAACGGCGAACCCGTCGCTCGGCGTGCTCGGGAAGATTACGAGCGGCCTGCGGATTGAATTTCAGGAGCTGATTGCAACGCCGCTGGTGGATAGTTATCTTGTGACACCGGAGGATCTGGTTCCGACGAAAGAGCTGGAGGGGCAGTACACTGTGTGGACGTGCTTTCCGTATGAGGACACGCGGCTTGTGGAAATCTACCGCATCGACATCGAACCGGGCGGAACGTATGTGAGCGGCGGCCACGGAGAGAAAACAAGAGAGTACCTGGTGGTGACAGACGGCGTGATGACCGTGGAGTGCAATGGAAAAGAGCATGAGATCCACCGGAAGCAGGCATTCCGTTTCGAGACAGACCAGACCCACATCTACCGCAACAGAGGGACGGAGAAGACGAGCTGCATGTGTTTCTTTCTCGACTATCACTAAAAGCCGCAGAATAACAGGCTTTCTTTTTTTGAATGAACTGTTCAATATAATGGACAGAAATCCGCTGGAACATCAGAATAAAAAACAACGGATATGAAAAAAATACGGCGGAAGACGAAAAAACATCAAAAAAGAATAGAAAAAGCGGGTGTTAAACAAAAATAAAAAACTTTTTAAAAAAGTAATTGACAAATATAGGGAGTGGTGCTATTGTATGGTTGTACAAAATAATAAACGAAAAACAAAGCAAAGACGCTTACCAACGAGTAGTCTTTGCTTTTTTGTTTTTTATTTAGTAACAACTCAGAGCCACATCTCGATTCCGCTGCGCTGCATCTCGATGTTGCTGGTCGCCATATGAAATTGCATGAAAAAGTACTCATTCATGCAAGCATGATTCGCACTTTTCCCTGCAATTTCGCATGGCTCTGAGTTGTTACAAAATCTTTTCAACGCTATGGGAGGATAACACTATGAGATTAAAAGACACAGGATTAACGGTTCAGGACATCAAGGACAAAGTAAACAAGTACATGATCGAGACCTACGAGCGTTTCGATTTCCTCGCAGAAACCGCAGAGGGCATGTACATGTACGACGAAAACGGAACGCCGTATCTTGACTTTTACGCAGGAATCGCCGTAAACAACGCCGGAAACAGAAACCCGAAAGTTGTTGCAGCAGCAAAAGAGCAGCTCGACGATATCATGCATACCTTCAACTATCCATACACCATCCCGCAGGCACTGCTTGCTGAGAAAGTCTGCGAGACCATCGGCATGGACAAGATCTTCTATCAGAACTCCGGTACCGAGGCGAACGAGGCCATGATCAAAATGGCAAGAAAGTACGGCATCGAGAAATACGGCCCGAACCGTTACCACATCGTAACCGCAAAGATGGGCTTCCATGGAAGAACCTTCGGTGCCATGTCTGCAACCGGTCAGCCGGGCAACGGATGCCAGGTTGGATTCGGACCGATGACCTACGGTTTCTCCTATGCACCGTACAATGATCTGCAGGCCTTCAAAGATGCATGTACCGAAAACACCATCGCCATCATGGTTGAGCCGGTACAGGGCGAGGGCGGTGTTCATCCGGCAACGAAAGAGTTCATGCAGGGACTCCGGAAGTTCTGTGATGAGAACGACCTGCTGCTTCTGATCGATGAAGTACAGACCGGCTGGTGCAGAACCGGTGCGGTAATGTCTTATATGAACTACGGCATCAAACCGGATATCGTATCCATGGCCAAAGGTCTTGGCGGCGGAATGCCGATCGGCGCAATCTGCGCAACAGCTGAAGTAGCAAAAGCCTTTACCCCGGGATCTCACGGAACCACCTTCGGCGGCCATCCGGTCAGCTGTGCAGCAGCACTGGCAGAAGTCAACGAACTGATTGACCGCGACCTTGCCGGAAATGCAAAGAAAGTCGGTGATTACTTCGCAGAAAAATTAGCAAAACTGCCGCATGTCAAAGAAGTCAGACATCAGGGACTGCTGGTCGGCGTAGAATTTGATGATACGATCAGCGGCGTAGAAGTAAAACATGGCTGCCTCGACCGTCATCTGCTGATCACAGCCATCGGAGCGCACATCATTCGTCTGATTCCTCCGCTTATCGTAACCGAGGAGGACTGCGACAAGGCAGTTGCTATCATCGAAGAAACCGTAAAAGCTCTGGAAAAATAAAGAATTCTTATAGAAACAAAGAAAATCTCATAGCGTGAAAAGAACAGAACAAGGACGTCAAAAAGCAAAGAACCATGCTTCGCCCCTGTCCTGTTTTTCTTTTCATTCTGTGAATCGGAAGCAACAGGTAAAACAGAGAAATTAAATGTGAGAGGAAAACGGTATGGGACATCTGGTTATCACAATCGGCTGCGAGTACGGAGCCAAAGGAAATGCCATCGGCAGGAAAATTGCGGAGGATCTCGGAA
>NZ_CDRRUH010000009.1:0-74151 GCF_977045365.1 Fusicatenibacter sp. | reverse complement strand
GCCCAACAAAACATTGTAAAAAAGTTAATGCGAGAAAGTGCAAATTACTATGGAAATATTCAAAAATCTATTGGTTTGAGAATGCGAGCTAAACACACTTGTCTATGATTAGATGTAATTAACTATAGTATTTTAGGGAGGTTTTTACACATGATTATTGAACCATCAAATTATACGTATGAGACAATGCCGGACTACGAGGACGCAGTAGACGGTGCTGTGGAGATTCCGGTGACCGGAGAGGAAATTGAGATCCGCTATGCCCATGAAGTTGTCTACGACGAGGCACACAATCTGCATCTCGAGATTTTCACCCCATTCCAGATGGCGCACCCCGAGCGCACCTGGCCGTGCATCACATTTATTCAGGGATCCGCCTGGATGAAACAGTATGTCTACCAGAAGGTCGGCATGATCGCCCGTCTGGCGCAGCGCGGCTACGTTGTTGCGATCGTGGAATACCGCCACAGCGGAATCGCACATTTCCCAGCGCAGATCATCGACGCAAAAAATGCCGTCCGTTTCCTTCGCGCACACGCGGATGAGTACAAGCTGAATCCGGCGCAGATGTTCTTTATGGGAGATTCTTCCGGCGGACAGGTTTCCTCCGTTGCCGGCATGACCGCAAAGAGCGGAAAGCTCGATGAGCCGATCAATGGGGAAAGCTGCGAGGTATGCGGTATTATTGATCTGTACGGAGCTGTTGATGTGACACTGCCGTACGGCTATCCGACAACGCTGAACCATCAGAAACCGGACAGCCCGGAGGGCATGCTGATGGGCTATGACATCACCGAGCATCTTGCGGAGGCGAAGGCAGCCTGCTCCAAAACATACGTGAACGAGGATTTCCCGCCGATGCTGATCGCACACGGCACGAAGGACACGATGGTGTTCTGCCAGCAGAGTATCGATCTCTACCACGCATTAAAGGATGCTGGAAAAGATGTACAGCTGTATCTTCTTCGCGGCGCAGACCACGGCGGTGCAGCATTCTGGACCGAGGAAATGATTACCGTTTACGATAACTTCTTCAAAAAATGCTTAGGTGAATAACATGAAAATTGCTTACTGTGAAGATGAACCGGCGCAGCGTTCCCGGATGGAAATGCTGCTCCGCACCTTTGCGGAGCGAAAAAGGCTTCCTCTGACCGTGGAAGCCTTTTCAGACTCCGCCGCTTTTCTGTTCCAGTATCCCGGCTCGTATCCGTTTGATCTCATCTTTCTTGATATTGATCTCGGCGGAATGGACGGCATGGCGCTGGCGCGGAAAATCCGTGAGACGGACAGTGAGGTGCCGATTCTCTTTCTGACGAATCATAAAGAATATGTTTTCGAAGGATATGAGGTGCAGGCGTTCCGGTATCTCTTAAAGCCGGTGACAGAGGATACACTGTTTCCGCTGCTCGAGGAGCTGCAGGCGATGCGCGGACAGGAAAAGCCGCATCTGCTGCTTTCACTTGGCGGGGAGACGCAGAAGCTGTTTCTCTCTGACCTGCTTTTTGTGGAATCCGATAATCATTATCTGACGCTGCATACAGCCGCCGGAATGGAAACGTTTAAGAAAAATCTGTCGGAGTTCCGCGAAGAACTTTCTGCCGCATGGCAGGCTTCTGGTGGGACAGGAGAATGTTTTGCGGCCGCACACCGAAGTTATCTTGTGAATCTCGCTCATGTGGAGCGGATCACGCGGACGGAATGTCTCTTGTCGGACGGAACAAAAATTCCGGTCAGCCGCGGATGCTATGCATCACTCAACCAGGCGTTCCTGCAGTTTTACCGGCCGAATGCGTTTTAAAGGTTTTGCATTTTTTAATTTCCAATTCCGAACGAACCGAGGTGATGTTTCATGGCGCACATTCCATTTTTATCCCATTATCTGGAGCGCAAAAATATTGAATACCAGAACCAGCTTCTCGCCCGCCAGGTCGAGGAGGTGCAGAACATCTATCTGACGATGCGCGGCTGGCGCCATGATTATCACAATCATCTGCAGTCGATGAAGGCGTATGTCGAGATGGGACATTATGATAAACTGCAGGAGTATCTGGGGCTGCTCGAAAACGATCTTGACCAGGTCAACCAGCTCTGCGACTCAGGGAATGTGAATCTCGATGCGATTTTAAATTCCAAAATTTCACTCGCCGAAAAGAACGGCATCCGCGTGGATTACAAGGCAGCCTGCCCGGCCAATCTTACGGTGAGTGATATTGATCTCTGCGCGCTGATCGGAAATCTGATTGACAATGCGGTGGAAGCATGCGAGGGCCTTGCGGATCCCTATATCCGGCTTTATATTGGTGTGCTGAAAAACCAGCTGTATATTTCCGTTACGAATGCAACAAAGGATACTGTGCGGAAGCTGGACAGCGAGTATATCACCACGAAGCGCGGAAATCACGGGCATGGGCTGAAACGGATCAATCTTGTTGTGGAAAAGTACGAAGGATATATCAACCGGCAGAACGAGCCCGGCGTTTTCGTGACGGAGATTATGCTGCCGCTGTAAAAAGCTCTTTCCAGGATTTTTTGATTTTGTCCGATGATTCTACAGAGAAATTTTGCAGAACGTGAACACTTTTTTGCTGTTCGCGTTCTTTTTTGTTCCATTTACGTACTTTTCCCCCGTGTTTTGCATGAATATGGTAGGATAACTACAGTTCACGAAAGACATGTGACAGAGGAGGTCTTTATGTATTCATTATGGTCTAACTACATTTATATTCATCGGGAGCTGTGGCATTACAGCAAAAAGCCGTTTCTCTTTCAGGCACTCGAAATCGTCTCGCAGGTGCTCACCGGCTTTTTCGGGATTCTGCTTCCTTCCGGAATTCTCTTTTTTCTGGAACAGAGCCGCGGCTTTGCCAGGTTTGCGCTTGGAACGCTGGTTCTCTTTCTCCTTTATGCCGTCGTTTTCGTCAGCCATGCGTTTCTGCAGTCACGGAACGCCTGGCAGTATACCGAATTCCGGACCGGCTTTTTCATGCGCCGTCTGCTCCGCCATTTCATGCGGATGGACTACGCCGTTCTGACCGAGCAGTCGACGCTGCAGCTCGTCGAAAAAGCCGCCGATGCCGTTTCCAGCAACTGGGTCGGAGTGGAAGGAATGTTCCGCTATGATGTCACAATTTTTTCTTCCTTTCTCGGTCTGCTCCTCTACGCAGGGCTGATTGGAAGCGTCCATCCAGCCATCATTCTTCTGCTGCTGGTGCTCTCGGTTCTTCAGTTTCTCAGCTACCGCCGCGCGGCTTCCTACGAAGTCCGCCGCCGGGATGATCTGTCCGCAATTAAATTGTCGCAGCGCTATTTTCAGAAACAGTCGTATGACACTGCGGCCGGAAAAGATGTCCGTCTCTACCAGCTGGGCGGATGGATTGATGGTGTCTACCGACAGATCAACAAACGATACCAAAAAATCCTGTTTCACATCCGCAGCGCCTACTTCGCGAATGATCTGCTGACCCTCACGCTGCAGCTTCTGCGCGACGGCATCTGCTATGGCTTTCTGATTTACCGCCTCGCACACGGAACGATGACTGTCTCCGGCTTTGTGCTGGCGCTCGGCGCGGTTTCCGGTTTTTCTTCGTATTTTAACGAGATTACTTCCAGTCTTTCGAAATCGGTACTCTGTCTCGAACAGATCCGATGGATGCGGGAATTTCTTGATCTGCCGCTCCCGGCCGGCCACACGCTGCCGTTCCGGCCGGAATTTACCGAAGAAAAACCACTCGAAATCTGCTTTTCCCACGTCTCCTTCTCTTACCCGGAAAGTGAGAAAAAGATCCTCGACGATGTCAGTTTCACACTCCATGCTGGTGAACACACCGCACTCGTCGGCATCAACGGCGCCGGAAAATCCACGATTGTTAAGCTGATCTGCGGACTGTATCAGCCGGCAGAAGGACAGATTACCGTCAACGGTATCTCTCTTACGGGCCTGAATCCGGCGCAGTATTACGAATCGATTGCGGCGGTCTTTCAGGAACCATTTGCTCTCTCGTTCTCCATTGCAGAGAACGTGAGCTGTTCCACACTGGAAGAGACGGACCGCACCCGCTGCCGCGAAGCTCTCGTCCGCGCCGGACTCTGGGAGAAAATCGCAGGTCTTCCGCAGAAAGAGGAAACGTATCTCGGTAAAGATATGACCGACGACGGCGTCACCCTCTCCGGCGGTGAGATGCAGAAACTCATGATGGCGCGGGCTCTCTACAAAAACTGCCGTCTGCTCCTGCTCGATGAGCCGACCGCTGCGCTCGACGCAATCTCAGAAAATGAAATGTACGAAACCTACAGCACCCTGCTGAAAAATAAGACTGCTCTCTTCATCTCGCACCGCCTCGCGTCGACACGGTTCTGCGATACGATCCTGTTTCTCGAAAACGGAAAAATCAAAGAGCGCGGAACCCACGACGAACTGCTCGCCCTCGGCGGATCGTATGCGCATATGTTTGAAGTACAGAGCCAGTATTATCAGGAAACGGAGGAACACATCTGATGAAAATGAAAGAACGGTTTCATGCCGTCTGCCGCTTTTTAAATATGATCAGCCAGAGCAATCACCGCGTGCTGTTCTGGCTGTTCGGAAGCGCTTTTGCCGCTGCCACACTGCCGTATCTCTCCTTGTTTTTCTCAGCGCGGATTCTGAATCTGCTGCTTGCAGAATCGTACCGCGCCTGTCTGTATACCGTCGTCGTCTTTCTGCTCGTGCAGTATGGACTTGGGCTGTTTGAAAAGGTCTGCCGCCAGTATCTCGACGGCCAGAAGGAGCTCTGTCTTGCGCTCACCGAACAGAAAATCACCGCAAAAGCACTGGAGCTGGAATTTGAAAAATTCGAAAAAACAGAGACCATGGATGCCATCCGGCGCACCAATGTCTCCTCGATGGGATCGGGAAACGTGGGCGATCAGCTGATCGTGATCCATACGATGATGACTTCCCTGCTCTCCCTTCTCTATGCGCTGTTCTTCCTGCTCCGCCTGTTCCTTCTGCCGGGCAGCAGCATGAAAAACTTCTTTACCTCGCCGTTTTCGACACTCGCGCTGCTCCTGCTCTGCGGACTGCAGCTGGATCTTTCCTCCCGCATCAACCGCGAGAGTACGCAGAAAAAAATTGAGCTGAACCAGGGCAACGACCATTCCAACTCCGTCGCCAATTATCTCGTCAATGTGATGCTCGAAGAACGGCGTGCGGACGATATCCGTATCGGTCATCTCGATGGTTTTCTCGACGCACAGTTTGGAAAGGCCATGGCACACTTTCTGCCGATGTACCTCGACTTCGCCCGTTTTTCCGCCGTCACAGACGGCAAAAATGCGCTGCTCTCACTCCTTTCTAATTTCACCGCATACCTTCTGATCGGCGCCAAAGCGCTGTACGGTGTGCTCCCCATCGGAGATGTCCTTCTGTATGCCGGTTCCGTCACCCGCGCCATGGGGGATCTGCAGACGTTTTTCACAACCGGCTCACAGTTTGACTATATCAATTCGTATCTTGCGACGTATGAGGATTTCATCGCACAGCCATCCATGTCGTACGACGGCACACTCCCGATCGAAAAACGTGACGACGGTCAGTACGCCTTTGCCTTCCACGACGTTTCCTTCTCCTATCCCGGCACAGACATTCCGGTGCTCGAGCATGTGACACTGTCCTTTGCCATCGGTGACAAAACCGCCCTCGTCGGCCGCAACGGAGCCGGAAAAACGACACTCATCAAACTGCTCTGCCGCCTGTATGAGCCAACTTCAGGTTACATTACCCTGAATGGCATCGACATCCGCAAATACAATTACAAAGAGTACACCCAGGCCTTCTCTGTGGTTTTCCAGGATTTCCACCTGTTCTCCCTTCCGCTCGACGAAAACATCGCCGCAGGGACTACGATTGATGAAGCTGCTTTGCAATCCTCTCTTGCAAAAGTCGGTCTCACCGACCGCGTGCAGCAGCTCCCGCAGGGCACTCACACCCGTCTCTACAACAACAACGGTTCCGGTGTCGACCTCTCCGGCGGCGAGGCCCAGCGCACCGCCATCGCCCGCGCCCTCTACAAGGATGCCCCGTTCGTCATCCTCGACGAACCGACCGCCGCCCTCGACCCGATCGCCGAAGCCGAAATCTACGAACAGTTCAGCCAGATGACCGCCGGCAAAACCGCCGTCTACATCTCCCACCGCATGAGCAGCTGCAAATTCTGCGACCGCATCATCGTCCTCGACCACGGCCGCATCGCCGAAGACGGAACCCACGACACCCTCCTCGCAAACCACGGCATCTACGCCAATCTTTACGAAACCCAGGCCCAATACTACACCTGAGTCCTCACCCTCCCGTCCCCCAAAACGTAAATGGGAGTCAGAAAAACACAACCCCTGGCAGTTCGTGCTAAGAACTTCCAGGGGTTGTGTTTTTCTGGCTCCCCGCCACTTATTTCAGAAATGCAAACGGCTCCTCATCATGAATAAAATGCATCAGATGATACGAGCACATAATCGCCACATTCTCTTCTCTGAGGATTCTCTTCGCCTCCTCACGGTCCGCCAGGACAACTTCAATGACTTCGCTCTCCTCCAAGTATTTCCGGCTGATCTCACCCTCGCACCAGCCGTAAACTGCGGAGCATGCCTCGTCCGTCATCCCAATCGTTGTAAAGAACGGTTTCTCATAGCACGGATCCACCTTTAACGGATGAAACGTAAGCCCCGTCTCCTCGTGCATCTCACGCACCGCCGCTTCATGAAACTCCTCGCTCGGCTCCACAAGCCCTGCCGGGAATTCATAAATATAGTCGTCAATCGAAACCCGGTACTGGCGAACCAGAACAATTTTATCGCGCTTCTCCCCGTACAGACTGTACATCAGCACGCCGTCCGGCGTATTCTTTTTCGTCTTGATCTTCAGCGCTTCCATCGTTTTCGCACGCGAAGCAACATAATACCGGAACGGGTGATCCACCTTGTTCTTCCCTTCCACCAGATAAAGATTTACATATGGATTCTCCGTCTGCTTTGTAATCTTCTCAATCTTCGGCATTGTATTTCTCCCCCTTCTTTACGCATCAAAATCAGTCTCAAACACGCCCTCCGGGGTGCGCATTGTCAGAACGCCGAGGTTGAACTCGTCGTCCATCACCGTGATGTGGTACTCGAAAATCACATCGTCATCAAATTTCGACAGCACCACGTAGGAACCGTTCTCTTTTCCCTCGATCTGGTCGCAGATGTCGTCGTAAACATCGCTTCCCGAAATCGGCCGCGGATAGCCGGATTCTTTGATTTTCTTTTCAATCATTTCATATAATTCGTTCATGTTCTGCCCTCGTTTTTCTTTTTATCGGTTATGTTTCATTGTACCACGAAAAGACCCGCGGGGACAATCCATTGCGGCAATTCACCGTGAACTTTTTTTATTTTCATACATCTTCTGGTCCGCCTCTTTGAGCAGACTGACCGCCAGTTCAATCCTGTTTTTCGCCGGGTTGTCCATGCCGATATAGCCGGTCACGACACCGCCGGAGACCAGCGAAAAGACGGACAGAAAAGTGAGATTTTTCTCTCCATTTTCTGTCCGTCTTTCTTTGTTTTTCTTTTTTAGTTCATCGCCTCACCCTTCAGCAGTCTGCTGATGTGCTTGTACAGAAGCATGGTTACCAGTGATACCACAACACCTTTGATGATATTAAACGGTACAACGGCAAACAGAACAAAGGTCGGAAGGCTTGTAATTGCTTTGTTGACTGCAGATCCCATTCCTACAAGGGCATCCATCGGCATTCCAAAGGCTGCTGCATAAGCCGGAAGCAGTACAAAAGCGTTCAGAAGACCGCCGGCTGCTGCCAGAAATACGGTTCCGACTGCCATACCGATCATGGCATTTTTCTTTGTTTTCTGTGTTTTGTAGATCCATGCGGCCGGCATAACATACGCACAGCCGATCAGGAAGTTTGCTACCTCGCCAACACCTGCAGTGGTACTTCCTTTCAAGACAAGGTTCAGCAGAATCTTAATCAGTTCAATCGCAGCTCCGGCAAGAGGTCCCATTGCAAAGGCTCCGATCAGAACCGGAACTTCGCTTAAATCAATCTTGTAGAAACTTGGGGCAAACGGAAGCGGGATGTCAAAAAACATCAATACGACTGCGGCTGCGCCGAGCATTGCCACCTGTACCATGTAACGGGTTTTTCCGATTTGCGACATCTTTGATGTCTGTTTTGCTGTTGTCTGTGCATTCATAACTGCATTTCTCCTTTTTTCTGGAGATCTTGACCGGTTCTGCCGGAAATAACGAGTCCAAATACGCTCCACGAATTTGAACTCGTTTTCGCGGCAGTCGCCAAGGTCTCGTGCAAGCACGGACTTTGGCTCGTTGCCCGCGAAAAAAAGTGCCCTGAATTCCTTTTCTTGAATTCAGGGCACCAAAAATATTTCCATGCAAATAAACTTTATTTCATCTTCTTTCATCCAGACTTTAACTGTTGGTCCCGGAGTTGCACCGAGTCAGCCGCTGTTTGATATCGCAGCGGGTCGCGGACTATACCGCCAGTAGGGAATCACACCCTGCCCTGAAGATCTCCGTATTTTGTTTTACAGGAACATTTTATTCACATTCACACAATTTGTCAATACTTTTTTCAGACAATACGTTATCTGGTTAGTTTGCTACGCCCATCTGAATTTTTCCTGTGCTCTTATTTTTCAGCACACGCAGATAACAGATCCGCATATCCCCCTTCAGGACGAGACGGATCTCAGATACGCCGTCCGTCTGCGGTCTGTCTGCGAGGGAAATTTCGATATCCTCATACACCGGTTCACGGTACCGGTTGCGCTCTTTTACTTCTTCCTCCGCATAGCGGTCCAGTTTCGGGGCGCTGCGGAACTCACAGGTTCTTGTGTCACCGGTAAAGCTTCCCATCGAAACACCGTCCACAAAGGCTTCCACACTGCCGCCGCGTTCACTCTTCACATGAAGTGCCAGAACAGCAGCATCGGAAAGATCACAGTCACGGTAAACGAGAACACCTTCTTTCGTCTCATCCTGCACGCGGACTGCCTTGAAGTTGAAATGGCCTTCCGTCAGATACATGTTTTCGTAATCATCATAGTGGTCTGCCGCGGTAAATGCACTCAGATCGCGTACTCCCCTTTTTCCGCCCGGAATAAAGATTTCTGTGGAAACGGCTTTATCCTTGCAGGATGCGCCCGCATAGATTTCATACGTTCCTTCTTCTACCATCAGTCTGCGGCTGATGACATCGTAGAAGCGAAGCTCCTCCACCGGGATTTCCAGTGCGACGTGTCTCGTCTCGCCCGGGGCAATGTTTTTCACGCGAACAAAATCAAGCAGCTGGCAGATTGGTTTCTTCACGCAGGATTCCAGAGCGGAACCGTAGATCTGGACAACCTCGTCGCTTGCGGTATTGCCGGTGTTCTTTACATCGAGGGAAATCTGCAGCTGGCGGTCGTCTTTTAAGGAAACCTTATAGTTCTCATACGCAAATGTGGTATACGTCAGACCATAGCCGAATGGATACAATACATTCCCATCGAAATAGCGGTACGTTCTTTTTCCTTTGATGATGTCGTAATCGTCAATGTCCGGCAGCTGATCGATACTCTCATACCAGGTCATATTCAGACGGCCGGCCGGTGCATAGGTTCCAAGCACAGCCTCTGCCATTGCGCTTCCCATATCCTGGCTTCCCGTTGCAGACATGATGATCGCCGGCAGTTTTTCCATCGCATTCTGAAGTGTATACGGATAATTCGTAAACAGCACCAGAACGGTATTCGGATTGACCTCTGCGATCCGGTCAAGCAGCATCTCCTGCTCTTCTGGCAGCTCCAGCGTGTTGCGGTCAATCTCCTCTTTCGCATTGATCACGGAGTTACAGCCGAGCGCAAGTAAAACCTGTTTTTTCCCCTGAACCGCCGCAACTGCTTTTTCGATTCCGTTTTCGACAACCTCCATGGTAATCGGAGTTCCCTCCGTCTGCTCGAAGGAGAAAAATCCCTCCGCATCTCTATAAACCGGGTAATGGAAACGGTTGGTCAGCACAACGCTGCCATCCTCCTGCGGCTCCACGTGGAAAATCTCCATCACAAACCAGTCGAAGGCTTCCTCCCGGTCTGCCGCAATCTGTCCCATTTTCGGTTTTTCTCCCTGCGACTCTGAGAGTCTTGCGCCGAGGTATTTTCCGGTACGGACACTCTTAAACGTATAGCTTCCCTCACCCCAGTATTCCTTGATAAACACATCCGGTTCATCTGCTACCTGAAGTGTTCCGTCTTCTGCCACGGCAAGACCTTTTCCATCACAGCGGAAAACAACGCGATCCAGACCATCCGCAAACGTAATGCTCTCCTGCTTCAGCGCTTCCATCCCCTGCAGGAAGGTTGTGCGGTATGGCGCCGTTCCGCCGTACCAGTCCTGATACCATGCATCACCAAGCGGTCCGACAATGGCGATATCTTCTGCTTTCAGAGCTTTGTCAAGTGGCAGCGCTCCATTCTCATTTTTCAGAAGTACAATCGATTCACGGCTCAGCTCTTTACAGATTTCACGTGCCTTCGGGGAATCGATATCCTCCTCGGTCACGCGGTCATACGGATTCAGATTTTCCCGATCATAACCCCCGAGCCGAAGCTTCGTCTCCATCATACAGCGAATGGAGCGGTCCATATCCTCTTCTTTCAGAATACCAAGCTCATATGCCTCGCGTGCTGCCTGCTCTACCATACGCGGATCGTCAGACATGGCATCCACACCGGCTTTCAGTGCCGTTGCGATCGTCTCCGCATGCTGTCCGAAATAGTGATGCAGCGTTACGACAAGTCCCATCGCACCGCCGTCACTGACAACGTGACGGAGGCCGTACTGTTTTTTCAGAATATCGGTTACTTCCGGATTCAGAATACCGATCGTTCCGTTGATCTTGTTATATGCCGTCATAATGCCCTCTGCGCCGCCGTCCTCAATACATCTGCGGAATGGCTCCAGATACAGCTCATATTTGTTTCTCGGGTCAATGGAAGAATTTTTCCATCCGCGGCCGACCTCCGTATTGTTTCCATAGAAATGCTTTAAGGTCGCTGCGCAGCGCAGATACTTCGGATCATCGCCCTGCATTCCCCGGATATAAGCGCCGGCCATTTTTCCGGTCAGCACAGGATCCTCTCCGTAACCTTCTTCGTTTCTTCCCCATCTCGGATCGCGCTCAAGATCAACGGTCGGAGCCCATCTGCTGAGTCCATGGCCCTGGTGGCGGTGCCATACAACGCGCGCCTCGGTTCCCGTTACTTCACCGGCCTGTCGGATCAGTTCCGGGTCCCAGGATGCACTCATACCGATCGGCTGTGGGAAGGATGTTGTCACATCCGGTTTTCCAAGACCATTTTGATCGTTTCTTCCCTCAACGCCGTGTGCTGCCTCACCGCCTACAGAGACTCCCGGAATGCCAAGGCGCGGCAGATCCGGGGAAGAGCTGGCGAGATAGCCCAGTTTTTCTTCGACCGTCATTTCTTTCAACAGCCAGTCGATTCTTTCCTGATCCGTCAGTGATGCATCCCAGAACGGTGTGTTTTTGTTTACCTGAAACTCCTTCTTTTCTGTCATTTTTCAAAAACCTCCCGATGATTTTGTCTCATGAAATTGTTTGCAGATTTTCCATATACTGTTATCTTTTTACAATGTTTCACATTTCCCATTACTGTCGCTGTATTTTAAAACATGGTCTGACATTTAATAATATCAGACCATGTTTTTGTGCCGCCTTCCGTTCAACGGCAAAACCTTATGTTTTTATGTTTTTGCTTTACTTACTCTACATCAACAAGTTTGGTAGCAAGGAACTCTGTCATAGCTTCTTCTGCATCTGCCAGACCATTGTCTGTCAGCTCCTGTACCATGCTCTCCCAGTTTCCATCAAACTCATCTTCTGTACCAGTTACGCACTTAACCAGTCCCGGCCAAGCAATTTCGTCCAGAATTGTCTGTTTCTCAGCAAGTTCCTGTGGCTGCTGATATGCCCACAGTGCAGAGTATGGAAGAAGATCGAACTCTTCCGGCTGTGCAAACATGTCGGTCAGCATCTCAAATCCCATCGCTTCGCATCCTTCTTTTTCTGCTGTATTGTAGTTTGCAATAACAGACTCTTTGGTAGTTGGAGTGTATGGGAATCCGTCTTCAGAGTAGGAACCTGTTCCGTAGATCGGGAATCCAGTGTAGTTGTCAATACCGGTGTTCTTTGCATAATCCGGATCAGACTGAGCTTTTGCAACTTCTTCATCGGTACGATATGGCTGTCCGTCATCATCGAGGAAGTAGTTCTCGCCTTCGATACCCCAGTGATACAGGATCTGTCCTTCATCGGAGCACAGATAGTCAAGGAATTTGATGGCACGAACCGGATCTTCACAGCTCTTTGTGATTGCCATGCCCCAGCCAACGGTAGTTCCCTGATACAGAAGGGCTTTTTCTACCTGATCTTCTCTTAAGGTTACAGGAAGTCCAACATAAGTCTGATCTACTTTTCCATCTGCTACCAGAGTAGCTTCGCACTGGCTGTAATGCCACTCAGCATCGGTGATGGCAACAACACGGCCGCTGGCAACTTTTGCAATATAGTCATCATCTGTCTGCGTTGCAAAGTTCGGATCCAGGATACCTTCGTTGTACATACGGCACAGCCATTTGAAGTATTCTTTCTCTTCATCTGTTACATGTTTGTAATGTACGTTGTACTCGTCGTCAATGATCCACTGTCCATTATCCGGGGATGCATCAGCGATCAGTCCTGCCGGGTTTCCAAGGGTAATCATCCAGTGCCAGTCAGAAGCACTCATGGTGATACCGATCATATCCAGACCATCTTCTGTTTTTGGATGTGCTGCAAGATAGCTCTTGATCATTTTTTCATACTCATCCAGTGTCTTCGGATATTTATAATCGTTCTCTTTTAATGCAGCCCACTGAATCTGGCAGCTTCCGCCTGTTGTCAGAGTTTTCTGGTTTACACCTGAGTAGGAAAGCTGATAGATTCCAGGATCATCCTGGCTCCATTTCAGTTTTTCCAGCTCTGCTCCGTACATTTTTTTGATGTTTGGACCATATTTTTCAATCAGGTCTGTCATATCAATCAGCGCGCCTGCCTGATACAAATCCGTTGCTGAGCCTTTTGCATAAATCATGTCCGGATACTCATCATTTGCGATCATCAGCGCAACATCTTCTTTTGCATCACCCTGGGATGCTACCGGATAGGAAACATCAAGTGTAACGCCTGTTGCCTCTGTGATTGCTTTTGCTACCGGGTTATCCCAGTTGCCGTTTTTACCATCAGCGTTAAAATACTCAAAGGTAATCGGAGATTTATCATCTGCTGTCTCGCCTGAAGAACTTGCCTCTGCCGCTGATCCAGTCTCTGTGCTGGACCCTCCCTTGCTGCTGCCACTGTCGGAACCGCATCCTGCGAGCATTCCGGCCACCATAGCAGATACTAACATGAGTGATACTACTTTTCTTTTCATAAAAGCCCTCCTTAAAATGGTTTATGTCATCCTGCACTCTTTCTTTCGCCTGGCAGGAATAAACATCATCTTTTTCTAAAAATTTTTTAATACTGTTTTTTATCAGTCTTTAACAGAACCAAGTGTCATACCGCCGATAAAGTATTTCTGAAGGAACGGATATACAATAACGATCGGCACAGTTGCTACAATCGTTACGGCCATACGTACGGACATTGGTGTTACGGCCGTCTGTACATTGGTTCCTGCGTGAACGTCCATTTTCATGGTCGCCTGATTCATGATCTCGTACAGTTTGTACTGCAGAGTCGGAAGTTTTTTCGCATACAGGTAGGTATCCATGAAGGAGTTCCACTGTCCTACTGCGTAGTACAGACCTACGGTTGCGATAACCGGTTTACAAAGCGGCATAACGACTTTATACCAGATCTGGAAATCGTTGGCTCCGTCGAGTTTTGCTGCCTCCTGCAGAGCCATCGGCAGTCCATCGATATAGGAGCGGACCAGAATCATGTTGTAAACCCACATCAGTCCCGGAAGAATGTATACCAGGAAGCTGTTGCCGAGTTTTAAAGTACGGATGATCAGAAGGTATTCCGGAATCATACCGCCGCTGACATACATCGTAATAACGAACAGCAGCTGGAATGGTTTGCGGAGTACGAAATCTCTCCGGCTTAAGGTGTAAGCTACCATCGAGGTACAAACGATACCAACGATCGTTCCGATTACGGTTCGAAGAACGGAGATGATTGCCGGGGTGACAATACCGCCGTCTTTAAATACGTATTTGTAGTTGGTTAAAGTAAACTTTCTCGGGATGATGAAGTTTACGTTTTTGATCGTATCCGTGGAATCGTTGAACGAAATCGCCAGCACGTTCAGGAACGGATAAATGGTGATGATGACGAGGAATACGAAGATTACCGCCAGTACGTAGTCAAATATTTTTGCTCTCTTTTTCATATTCGCGTCCTCCTACAGAAGTTTGTCTTCGCCAACCAGACCGGCAATCTTATTTGCGATCAGCAGCAGGGTAACACTGACAGCGGACTGGAATACACCGATTGCGGTACCAAGACCGTAGTTGCTGTTTCCGATACCTCTCTTATAAGAGAACCAGGAAAGTACCATCGTGTGGTCCTCAACCAGCGGGTTACTAAGAAGCATCTGACGCTCCATACCTACGTTTAATGCACCGCCAATGCTCATGATCAGCAGTACGATGATGGTCGGGCGGATACCCGGAAGGGTGATATGCCAGATCTTCTGGAGACGGCTTGCACCGTCCATATCAGCGGCCTCATAAAGACCAGGGTCAATACCTGCCATAGCAGACAGATAAATGATTGCGTTCCAGCCAACCTCTTTCCAGCAGTTGATCAGGATGATGGTTACCCAGATGAGCGGTGTGTTGGAGCTCATCAGATGCAGGTTTCTGCCGAAGATACTGTCAACAACACCACCGTCGTTGAAGATGTTCTTTGCAATACTTGCGATGATAACCCAGGATACGAAGTGCGGCAGATAGGAAATGGTCTGCGTTACTTTTTTGAACTTCGTGAAGAACATCTCGTTCAGAAGAACCGCAAATGCGATTGCTGCGATCGTTCCGACCGCGATGTCGAGGAAGCTTACTCCCAATGTGTTGATTAATGTCTGTGTGAACAGACGGTCTTTAAATGCATCTGTAAAGTTTTTGAATCCAACCCAGGTTCTCTCCCAGATCGGAAGTGCGAACGTCGCAGGCTTTACCTCCTGAAACGCCATTGTCCATCCCCACAGTGGAATGTACTTGAAGATGATCAGCCAGATTACAAATGGTACTGACATCAACAGCAGCCAACGCTGTTTCCATAAAATTGTGGGGGTAATTTTCTGCCCTTTTTTCTTTTTTGCCTTTTCCTTCGCCATGCTCCCCATTCCTTTCCGTTGTTTTGCACGTTTTTCGCACGTTTTTTCCGCGCTTCTTTGTGATGTTTACACTATACCAGATGAAGAGCCCATTTTATATTGTGTTTTTTGTCCACTTTCATTGACTTTTTTTATCTTTCTTTGTCACGCATGGATCTTTGCGTAAGCATTTTTACTAATTTATATCTATTTTTTTATGCTTTTTGGTGAGATTCGCAATCATTTGGTAGTTTTTCAATCGTTTTCGCGTTAGAATTACTGTAGTTTTTGACATTGGACCGACAGACAGAGATGCCGAAAGATCCCTTTTTCCGGCATCGCGGCGTATGAGGAGGAAACGTTCATGCAAAACATCACAAAGAATATTGACTTTTTTCGTCTTTTTGACGTACTGTCTGAGGAAGAAGTCTACTATAAAGAAAATCCGGCACCTTCCGCCCTGGCGACTGGAAATTCATCGCTGACCTGGAACGATCTGCTGCTCTGCGCAGAACAGGAACACGGCTGCCCGCTGCATCACAACCGCTCGCTCCTTGCGCTGCGCCATCCGCGGTATGCGCCGACGCCGGCATACTCTCATGCATTTTTTGAGATGCTTTACGTTATGGAAGGAGAATGTGTCTGTACTTTTGCACATAAAAAAGAGACGTTAAAAAGCGGTAATCTCTGTTTTCTTCCGCCGCTGCAGAAACACCATGTGCACCCGGTCGGCGACGCCGTTGCGCTCAGCATTTTTGTGCATCATTCCCTGCTGACAGATTCGTTTCTGACGACACTTCATCTGCCGGATACGCTGTTTCATTTCTTTACCGCCTCATCCGGAGAATCGGCCAGACGGTATTTTGTCTTCCGCAGCGGTGCAAAGGATCTGCTCCAGATCCAGATGCTCGGTCTCTACCACGAGCTCCGGCGGTCCGATACGTTTTCCGACACAATGCTCTCATCGATGTTCACCTCGCTTCTTATCACCTTGGTGCGCTCCGATGAGCTTTTGATGCATTCTCTCCAGGAAAATGACAGCACCGACAAAATTCTGTCACTGTTCCGGAACAACTACGACACGATCACGCTCTCGGAGCTTGCGGCAAAACTGCACTACACGGTGCCGTACTGCTCCCGCTATTTAAAGAAAAATCTCGGCTGTACTTTCTCCGAGCTTCTGCGCCACACACGGTTCCAGCGCGCGGAGGAACTTCTGACCGGCTCGAGCATGACGGTCGGACAGATCAGCGATGAGCTCGGATATGAAAATCCGGAGAGCTTCATTCGTATTTTCAAAAAGGAGTACCAGATGACGCCGGCACAGTACCGGATACAATCCCTGGAAAAGAAGGCTGCTGTTCTTTCATGAGTAAAACCATTTATCTGTTCCGTCACTCGGAACCCGCCGATGACCGACATTCTTTCCGGGCTGCGGAACGGGCAGTCTGCAGTTGTGGTTTCGCATGCGGCTGCGATCTGTGCTTATCTGATGGAGTTTGCATCCTGCGAGGTGACGGTGATGGATGCGGATACGAAATCGCGGAAAGTAGTTTTTCACGGAAAAAAGATTCACGAGGGGCCGATTCCGGCGCCGTCGTATTTTGTGATGATGTTTGAAGACGGGGAGCTGGCGGATCTGGATTATCATGCGCGGTAGAAATGCCGTATGTTCCAAGCTGTTCGAGAATCTGATTCATGATAGCTGTTCCTCCGTTTTGATCTTTATCTGAAATTTGTTTTGCATTCTGTTTTTATTTTATTCCCCTGTATCATAACCGGACAAGTTGTTTTTTTCTATTGTGCGGATTGCCGAATACATTGTAAAACTTGCTGTTTTGTGATATGCTGGGAATTGTTGTTATGGTTCAAAAATATCATTTCTTTTGCAAGTATGCTTTTATTATGAAAGAAAAACTGCAGACGAAATTTGCCACCCGGCAGTACATGATTTCGGATACGTTTGAGTTATACTATTACAGCACCGTCGATGTGCCCGGCGTAAAAGAGCATACACATACGCATTATGAGTTTTATCTCTTTCTCGAAGGGGCGATCTCACTGGAAATCGACGGGGTACTCTACACGCCAATGCCCGGTGTTCTTCTTCTGATTCCGCCCGGCGTGCCGCATCACCTGGTGATGCACGACCTGTCTGTGCCGTACCGCCGCTTTGTGTTCTGGGTCAGCGCCTCTTTTGCAGAGCAGCTCCGCGCCCGTTCCGCCGACTACGTTTACCTGATGGAATACGCTGCCGAAAATCAGAAATATCTGTTCCCGCTCGATTCCGTCGAGTTCAACACAATCCAGTACCGCACCATCCGCCTGATTGAGGAAATGCGGTCCGATCATTTCGGAAAAGAGACGCAGATTTTTCTCTACGTCAGCGACCTGCTGATGCAGATCAACCGCACGGTGTATGAGCAGCATCACCCGCTCACCCGGAAGGCACAGCTCTCGCTGTATGAACAGCTCTGCTTCTATATTGATGAACACCTGTCCGAAGATCTGTCGCTCGAACGGCTGGCGGCGGAACTTTTTGTGAGCAAATATCACATTGCACACGTTTTCAAGGATGAAATCAGCATGTCGATCCACCAGTACATTTCCAAAAAGCGGCTGGCAAGGTGCCGTGAAGCGCTGCTCGGCGATGTACCGGTCACAATACGATCGTTCCAAATGCACTGTTTACTTTGTACTTTTCAGGAGGTTTTTAATATGTTTCAGATGTGGGGAAAATTAGTGGAAAACAATCATATTCTTCAGGATCTTACCGTCTGCATCGACGATGAGGATACCAGAACGCACAAGGTCTTCCGTGCGCTCGATGAAATCTGTGACGCCTGGAATCTGGCGAAGCCGATCTGGCTCGATACGAATATTTCGGAGTTTAAACGGAGATCGAAAACGCGGTTCACACAGGATAATTTTATTGAATCGCTGGAGTTTGATTATCTGGAAATTCAGATTACAGAGGAATAATGTTCTCTCGTTTTTGCAACGAATAAAGCAAATGCAAAAGCCGGGCATCCGGCGGAACCTGGGAGCGGCTGTTCTTACAGTCCCCTCTGCGGTTCCGTCGGATGTCCGGCTCTTTTTATGTATTGTTCTCTTTTTTATACCACGCGGTTTTCCATGCCGCCTTCCAGGTACGAAGCAATATTTTTCTGCACCAGTCCGATCAGGCGCGTGCGGGCTTCCTTCGATGCCCAGGCGATGTGCGGCGTGATGTACAGGCGGTCGTCGTCCGCCATTTTCAGCAGCGGACTGTCACTGCGGATCGGCTCGCTGGAAAGTACATCGAGCGCTGCTCCGGCGATCAGGCCCTCGCGCAGGGCACAGCAGAGGTCACGCTCATTCACGATCGAACCGCGGCCGACGTTGATCAGGATTGCGTTCCGCTTCATGTTGGCAAACGTTTCGATATTCATCAGGTTCTCGGTCGCCTCATTTAACGGGGCGTGGATGGAAACCACATCAGAATCCTTCAGCAGACGGTAGAGATCGACCCGCTCGTAGTCCGGATCGTCGTGTGCACCGGAGGTGGAGTAATAGATCACACGGCAGCCGAATGCCTGTGCAATCGAAGCCACTTTTCTGCCGATCGCGCCAAGGCCGATGATGCCCCACGTCTTGCCCTCCAGCTCGGTGAACGGTCTGTCCATGCAGGTGAAGAGGCTGCTGGCTGCGTAACTGCCGTTTTTTACGTAATCATCGTAATAGCGGAGCTTCTCGGCCAGATAAAAGTACATCGCAAACGTGTGCTGTGCCACGCTGACGGTGGAATAGCCGGCGACGTTCGTCACGGCGATGTTGTGGCGCTTCACATAATCGAGATCGATGTTGTTGATGCCGGTTGCGGTAACGCAGATCAGTTTCAGGTTCTCCGCGCCGGACAGGGTGCGGCTGCACATGCGCACCTTGTTGCAGATGACGATGTCCGCCTCCCGCACACGCTCCGGGCATTCCTCCTCCGTTGTTTTTTCATATACTGTCACTTCTCCAAAACGGGAAAAGCCGGACAGATCCATGTCCTTTCCCAGTGACTCTGCCTCAAGAATTACAAGTCTCATGTTGGTTCCTCCTTTTGCAGATGGTGATTCTGCTTTATCCGGGAAAGCAGTACCGCCTGTCTGTTTTGAAAGACGGCACTGCCTGAAATATTTTTATCTTAGATACCTGCGGACTGCCGATTCGGAAATATGGTCATGTCGATATGCCATGCTCCCCGGCCTGGTCCCCTGATATTTACACGTATTCGCTGATAATTTCCCTCATCAGCTTCTCTTCCTCGGGCGTCAGCATTCCGGCAAACCTGCTCTCGGCCGCGGCGGTCTGGCGGATGCCCTCCCTGACTTTCGAAATCCTCGCTTCTTTTTCCGGGTCTGCGAACAGTTCGGTCCGATCCTTTGCGGACTCGCTTCCCGCAGTCTGCGGTTTTGTTTTCGCCGCTCCGGTTCCCGCCTGTGCCATAGCTTCCGCCTGCACGGACTGCACCGGCTGCCGTTCGGTCTGCTGTACGGTTTCCAGCACCGCACTCTGTTTCGTCGCTGCAAACTCATTTTCCAGATAGTCTGTCCAGCCGTTCAGCAGAATTTCCTCTTTTCCGCCGAAATCCAGACAGAGCCGGAAAAAGACAAGGCCTCCGGCAAGCGCGATGCCCGTTCCGAGGTAGCGCATCAGCTCCGCCTCTCCATAACGGTATCGGTAAATCGCCCACAGCGAAAGAATCGACAGTGCCAGAACCGTGAGGATCATATTCTGGCTTCCGCGCAGAAGCGTCGGGACTGCCATTCCCGCTGACCTGCCCTGTGCAATCTGGCTGCGCATAAACGCCCCGGCATTCGAAAAGGGATGCGCTTTTCTCTGACACGTTTCCAGCACCGACCTGGTCCATTTCGATTTTGGTTCCTTCAGCCTTCCGAGATCGCGGATGCCCCGGGTGTAGAAACGGTTATTCCAGAACAGGCACCACACACCGGCGATTCCTGCTGCTATCATTGCGTATAAGAACACATTTTGTTTCACACAAAACTCCAGCATTCTTATTCCCCCTGATGATTTTTGAATTTGCCTGTCATACTCATATGCCGGTGCTTCCGTTGCGGTGCATCGGCGGATGCCGCGGCAGAATTTGCGCGCACAGGATTCTTCCGCAGGCATATCGGACAGAAGGACGTCTCCTCCTCCGATGTGCCACAGTATAGCACCGCCGGAAAAATTTGGAAACAAAAAACGTTCGTCAAATTCTTTGTGATTCTGTGCTTTTTCGCGTGAATTTTTATTTTTCGTTCTTTCAGGTGACTGCTTTCGTGCCGGTTCGCGTGGTTTCGCTGGTTTTCGCCTGCCCGTTTGTCGATTTTTTCTTCTTTCTTTTTTTAGATTACAGGCGTTTTACCATTTCCTGCAGCAGGTTGACACAGTGGCGGGCTGCCTCGCTCTCAAAGGTCGGGTAGTCCATTGTTGCGCTGTCGTCTGCTTTGTCGGAGATGGCGCGGAGTACGACGTATGGAATCTTGTTCAGATAAGCGCCCTGCGCAATCGCAGCGCCCTCCATCTCGGCGCAGGAACCGTTGAATTCCTCGATCAGATGGTTTTTCACTTCTTTGCTGGAAATAAACTGGTCACCGCTGACCACGCGTCCGCGGAATACCTGGATTTCCGGATTGACTTCCTTGCAGACTTCCTCTGCCACCTCTGCAAGGTGCTCATCTGCCGGGAAACTTAAAACGCCCATCTGCGGAATCTCTCCGAGCGGGTATCCGAAGATGCGCACATCCATATCGTGCTGAACAGCATCGGTCGAGATGACGATATCGCCGATGTTGATTTCATTCCGCAGGGAGCCTGCAATTCCGGTGTTGATGACACAGTCTACGCCGTAATCATCCACAAGAATCTGCGTGCAGATACCGGCGTTTACTTTACCGATTCCGCTGCGCACAACAACCACTTCTTTTCCGTTCAGGTAACCGTGGTTGAACTCCATGGATGCCTTCGTGCGGATCGTAACATCCGTCATCATTTCCTTTAAGCTTGCAACTTCAACTTCCATTGCACCGATAATTCCGATTAACTTCATGTTTATGATATCCTCCAATAACTTTACATGTACTCTCCGATTCCTTCTGTTCTTGCTTTTATGAAATCATTTTTGTCAGCGGTCAGCCGCTAAAGTAAGAACAGAAAACTCCGGGAGTCCATTTCCTTTTCCTTCTGGTTTCTTTGTAATTCCTGTTACAGCATACCATAAATTTTGGATCTGTGGTATCTTTTTTCTTTGCTGTTTTCGTAATCTATGGTATAATAGCAGGAACCGAAGAATTATCGTGGCTGAAGTTCACGATAATGTTCTAATTTTTTATTCACAAAGGAGGATCTTATTGATGGAATATACAACAAAAGGTACCTGTTCCAGAAAAATTCTGTTTGAGGTAGAAGACGGTAAAGTACACAACGTACAGTTCGTAGGCGGATGCAACGGAAACACACAGGGTGTTGCAAGACTCGTTGAGGGCATGGACGTAAACGAAGCCATCTCCCGCATGAAAGGCATCGACTGCAACGGACGCGGAACATCATGTCCAGACCAGCTTGCAAAAGCACTGGAACAGGCTATCCAGAAATAACTTTTTTTACGCTTGCTCTTTTTTATTATAATAACTCCCTGGGGAATGCTCACCCCGGGGAGTTTGCAATTTATCCACTTCTGTTTTTCTTTTCTGATGCAGCACAGCTTCCCTGCCGCCTGCTTTCTTCCGGTTTTTCTTCTATATTAATAGCACAGTCTTTCTTCCAGCCACCGGACTGCTTTATCTGTCCCATTTGTCGCAGAGACTGTTGATCTGATCGGCAAATTTCGAAAGGTCTTTGTTAGCACCGCCTTTGTTTCTTGTAATGACGGTGAGCAGCCGCTGACCAGCCGCAACGAGACGATCGAAGACGGCATTTCCGCTGCTTCTCGTGCGCAGGGTTCCTGCATTTGCAGCACTTTCTTTCTGGATCGGAATGCCGACAGTTTTCTCGATAAATTCATTTTCTTTCAGATCAAATACGGTCCCGGAAAACGGTGCCATCGCCGGATAACGGAATTCATCCCACAGTTTTTCTGCAAAAAGTTCCGTCACTTTATCCTCTCCGTGCGTCACGAAAACGCGGTCCGGTTTTGCCTTGAAGCTGCCGGCCCATTTGAGCAGTCCTTCCTGATCCGCATGGCCGCTCATACCCGGGAACTGGATAATGTGCGCGTTCACATGAACCTCTTCCTGGAACAGCTTCACTTCCTTCGCGCCTCCGATCAGCGCCCGTCCCAGTGTACCGACAGCCTGATAGCCGACGAAGAGAACCGTGCTCTCCTGCCGCCAGAGGTTGTGTTTCAGATGATGCTTGATTCGTCCTGCATCGCACATGCCGCTCGCGGAGATGATGACCTTCGGGGTTTCGTTGAAGTTGATGGCTTTCGATTCATCGGATGTAATCGAGAGCTTTAAGCCCGGAAACAGAATCGGATTAATGCCCTGCGCAAGGAGCGCTGCTGCATCGGAATCGTAGCACTCTTTCTGATGATCGCGGAAAATATTGGTTGCCTCAACGGCAAGCGGACTGTCCACGTAAACCGGGAATTCGCCGTGGCCGTGAACCAGATGTTCTGCCTTTATTTCACGGATAAAGTACAGCATCTCCTGCGTTCTGCCGACGGCAAATGACGGGATCACGAGGTTTCCGCCGCAGTCGAGCGTTTCCTGAATGATTTTTGCCAGTTCCGGCACGTAATCCGGTTTCGGGCCGTGGCTCCGGTCGCCGTAGGTGGATTCCATAATCACGTAATCGGCGCTCTCCGGGTACTCCGGGTCGTTGATCAGCGGCTGATGGATATTTCCGATATCGCCGGAGAAGAGCAGTTTTTTCGTCACACCGTCCTCTGTCAGCCACAGCTCAATGGATGCGGAGCCGAGCAGATGACCGGCATCGAGAAAACGGATCTGAATGCCGTCCGATAGTGTCACACGCTGATGATACGGAATGCCCTCCAGTAAGCGGATCACGCCGAGGGCGTCCTCCATTGTGTATGGCGTGACGTAATCTTCTTTTCCCGCCCGGCGGTTCTTGCGGTTCCGCCATTCGGCCTCGGCGAGCTGAATGTGTGCACTGTCGCGGAGCATGATGTCCGAAAGCGCTACCGTCGCCGGAGTCATATAGATTGGGCCGCGGAAGCCGTGCGCATACAGCAGCGGCAGATTTCCGGTGTGGTCGATGTGCGCGTGCGTGATCAATACAAAATCCAGCTGGGATGCCGGAACCGGAATCAGCTTGTTTTCATAAATATTCGGTCCCTGCTCCATACCGCAGTCCACTAAAAACTTCTTCCCGGCAGCCTCCAGATAATAACAACTGCCCGTCACTTCATGTGTTGCTCCAAGAAATGTAAGACGCATAAGATGCCTCCTGTTCTCCCGTTTTGTTCGGGGACAAAATGTTGTCACTGCGGGTCAAAACACGCGTTATACGTTTGGCCCGTTATCGCGGCCAGCAGTCGTCAAGTTCTCATGCCAGCATGGTCTTTGACGCGTTGTCCGCGAAAATAATCTGAAATTTTCTTTGTATTTTATGCTTATTCTCTCTTTTTTTGATTATTATAGCATAATATCTGGCGGATTCCAACGGAATTTCAAGGCAGATTGCACAACAATCTTGATATTTTTGTTCAATTATGGGCATCGGACGCCGGAAGTGCATAGAAAAGAGGCACCGGTATTCCTGCAGTAATACCGATGCCTCACTTATCGGGGCCAGCCGATGTTCCGTATGATCACTCACACGCTGAACATAGTAACACATGATGACTCAGATCTGTGTTGTGGTTGGAAAAAGGAATTTCGACGCGTTGAAAATCCTGAAAGATCTGCGTTTTCGTCTTAATATATTCATTGTTATAAGGTTTCTATAGGGGACTGGCCCCGAAGGTTCAGGGCGAGGGGCAATGAACTACTTTGGGTTAAAAATCATTTTCATTCGATTGCATTACTCTCTTGTGCTTGTATACATGATACTTCATTTACTTGTTTTACTATTTTGAAAGATAATAATCATCCAATGTATATGCCGTCAGTTCTACTTCCACCATTCTCAGTAACGCCACTTTTAGTACAAGAATGATATCCTCTTAAACGGTAGTAATAACCTTTTTCTACTTTCACCTGCGTACTAAAATATAAAGAATTAGTATTATAGTCTATATTTTCCCATTTTTTATAACTGTAGAAATTACCATCACCACTTGAACGTTCCAGATAAAGGTTAAATTTCACCGTTTTACAAGTGACATTACATAATGTCGCGCCACCCACTCCAACATAGCCATTCCCATTGTTAGTAATTCTTACATATCCCTCGTGTAAATATGTACTTCTCGCCACACTTTGATAATTTCCTTCTGCTTCTGTATCATTTGTCAGTTTAGATCCATCAATTGTATTGCCTAAATAATCTAATGCATCTGCCTGTGCATTCACCGTATTTAATGTCATCGTTAATACAAGCACTGCACAAAAGAGTAAGCTTTTTAAATTCATAACCTTTTTCATACTTCCTCTTTTCCCTCGTTTTCATCTACACACTATATACGGATATTTCCTTAAATAATTACAAATTATACTGCATTTCGTTTAAAATTTTTATTAGCTCCTC
This sequence comes from Fusicatenibacter sp., assembly GCF_977045365.1. NCBI lineage: Bacteria > Bacillati > Bacillota > Clostridia > Lachnospirales > Lachnospiraceae > Fusicatenibacter > Fusicatenibacter sp. Next base: position 49,047 of record NZ_CDRRUH010000009.1, on the reverse strand, counting down.
TTTTTCTATTTGCCCACTCAATTGATAATATGCATCTTTATATTTCCAAGTTGCATAATAATTTTCTTCGTTATTCTCCGCGATTGTTCCCATTTCGACTTCTATTATATCATCAAATGTTTCTACTTGAACTTTCTCTTTATCCTTCCAACTTCCTTGTGATAAATCCTTCTCATTTGCAGCTAAGCGAAAATACACAAGTTGTTTATTATATTGATATTCTATCGAAGCCATTTGTATCTCAGACATTATTACTGTTTTGCTATATTTCATTCCTGTTGGAATATAATAAAATTCTGGCACAGCAATATGTAATTTGTCTTTTATTTCTTGAATTGCTTCATCCAAACTTCCAGCAGAATATTCCCTATTCTCTCCATTATTCATCCCCGTTCCATCGCCCGTATTCCAAACTCCATGCACCGATTCCACCAGCCGAATCCTATTCGCCTCGCTCGTCATACTAGCCCCAAAGACACACGCTCCCACAACCAACACAACACCAGCCGCCTTTGCCGTCCGTACCCAGTGTTTTGTTGTTTTCGCTCTCTTTGCAATCTTCTTCTGTCTCTCCGCCTGCTTCTCGCGTTCCACCTTTTTCTCCACGATCTGGCGGCGGATCGCCAGTGTTTTTTCTGTCGGGTTGCCTTCCGCGTCCGCGAGTCCTTCCTTCTGGAGGCGCTGCTGGAAGCGCTTGTACATTGCGTTCAGTTCTTCCCCTGAAAGCGCAGGCGCAGCCTCCGGCTCCTGTTCTGTTGCTGTGTTTCCTTCCTCCGCCTTTCCAACTGCCGATTCCCCTTCCACCGTTTTCGAATCCGCAGCTATTTTCTCTTCCGTCGTCTGCTCCAGTTTCTGTTTCAGCTGTTCTTCTTTTTCTATCTTTTTCATCTTCTTCCGTTCCTCGGCATTTTCCATGTTGTAACCGTACTTGACTTTTCCTGTACTTGAGGGGATAATAAAAGCCAAATGATATTATCAAATTCCAGGGAGGAATTCTCATGAAGCATATTGTTCTGACAGGCGGAGGTACCGCCGGCCATGTTACCCCGAATATTGCCCTGATTCCAAAATTAAAAGAAGCAGGTTATAAAATCTCTTATATCGGTTCCTACGACGGTATGGAGCGCAAGCTGATCGAAGATCTCGGTATTCCGTATTACGGAATTTCATCTGGAAAGCTTCGCCGCTACTTCGATCCGAAAAACTTTTCCGATCCGTTCCGCGTCGTAAAAGGCTACTTTGAAGCAAAAAAACTGCTCAAAAAGCTGAAACCAAACGTTGTCTTCTCCAAAGGCGGCTTCGTTTCGGTACCGGTTGTCCTTGCCGCCAAAGCATGTAAAGTCCCGGCGCTCATCCATGAATCGGATATGACGCCTGGCCTGGCAAATAAGCTGTGTATTCCGTCCGCTGCAAAGGTCTGCTGTAATTTCCCGGAAACCGTCAAATGTCTCCCGGAAAACAAAGCCGTTCTGACCGGAACGCCAATCCGCCAGGAACTGCTGTCCGGCGATGCACGGGAAGGCCTGAAGTTCTGCGGATTCAATGCCGCAAAACCGGTTATTCTCGTCATCGGAGGAAGCCTCGGTTCCGTCGCTGTCAATCATGCGGTCCGTTCTATTTTACCAGAACTTCTGAAAGATTTCCAGGTGATTCATCTCTGCGGTAAAGATAAACTGGATGCATCCTTAAATGGCACCGAAGGTTACGTTCAGTTCGAGTACATCAAAGATGAGCTCCCGAATCTCTTCGCTGCGGCAGATCTGATCATCTCCCGCGCCGGCGCAAATGCGATCTGCGAAATCAGTGCTCTGGCAAAACCAAACATTCTGATTCCGCTTTCTGCCAATGCCAGCCGCGGAGACCAGATCTTAAATGCGCGTTCCTTTGAGCGTCAGGGTTACAGTAAAGTTCTTGAAGAAGAATCCGTGAATGCGCAGACTCTTCAGTCCGCAATCCATGAGGTTTACGAAAACCGTCAGACCTATATCAATGCGATGAAGAAGAGCAGCCACACCGATTCCATCGGCCGCATCCTTTCCCTGATCCAGGAATGCGAACGCAAATAGTAACTACAGAAATCCCATTTCTCTGGCTTTGTCGGCAAAATGCTGGCAAAGCCATTTTTTCGTCCGGGTCATTTTCACCCGCAGATTTCCGATGGTGATACCCATTTCGGATGCTACTTCCTTTTCCGGACGCTCATGCACCTTGATTTCACGCGTAATATAATAACCCGATTCATCATGATCTTTCAGTGCGTCCATCATTTCCCGGAAAAAATGATTTCTCTCCTGCTTTTCTTCCTCTGCAAGCGTCGGAAGTTCCATCTCTTCCGCCCGAAGATCCTCATCCAGTTCGTTCCAGTCAAAACGTTGTGCTTTTCTTTGATAATCAATTCCCAGATTCTTTGCAGCGACACGGACCCAGCCTTCTACTCTGTCTTCATCCAGCGCATCAATATTCAGGTACAGTTTCACCATCGTTTCCTGTGCGATATCATCCGCATCGGCTTCATTGTGCACCACCTGCATTGCGGCTGAATAGGCTGTCATTACATACTTTTTATATATTTCTGAAAAGTTATTTTTGTCCATTGTTCTCCGCCCCTGTTCGTCTGTCATTGATTCTGCTCTGGCTGCTGCCAGCCCTTTCTCAGTCCTTCAGCTCTGCCGTCACGCTCTCAATGATCTGCTCTTTTACCGCATCCTCGAGAGTTCCCTGCTTCCATGCAGCAATACCGGCATTGTCACCTTCATATCTTGGAATCAGATGCATATGGAAGTGGAATACCGTCTGTCCTGCTGCCTCGCCGTTGTTCTGTACCAGGTTGAAGCCATCGGAATGCAGCGCTTTTGTCATGGCTGTTGCCATTTTTTTGCCCAGAATCATTGCTTTCGCTGCGGTTTCATCCGGAATCTCATAAATGTTTGCAAAATGCTGTTTCGGAAGAATCAGCGCATGTCCTTTCGTTGCCGGTCCCTGATCCAGAATGACACGAAACTCATCGTCCTCATACAGTGTTGCGGTTGGAATTTCTCCGTTTGCTAATTTACAAAAAATACAATCCATGATCTTTTTCTCCTTTACTTTTTTTAATTTTTCTGTTGTTCCGAATCCCGTTTCGCACGGTTCCGGACAACTCTATTTTCTCACTATTTGTCGAAAAATGTCAAAAAATGCAGAACGCTTTTTGTTGCGCGCTCCCCCTTTTCAATGCTAAACTTTTGCCTAATCAAAAATCATTACCTACGCATCATAAGGAGGATACGGCTATGTCAAAAGAACCAACAACCAATTCACAGGGCTTATCGGAAGAATGTCACGCTATGATTTCCCGGATTTCACATGAGGTTCGAAATCCTGTTGCGATTATCCACAGCTTTCATCAGCTTCTTCTTTTAGCGCATCCGGAGCTTTCCAACGATCTCTATTTTCAGAAAATCCAGGAAAATATGGCTTTTCTGAACTCCCTGCTCGATGAGCTCTCCTGCTATAATCATTCCTATCGGGCGGTACGCGCTTACGTGAATCCTTATCTTCTGCTCCAGAATCTCTGTGCCGATACCGGCGTTCTCCTCGAAAAACAACAGGTTTCCATTGAACTTGTCAAGGAATCTGCCATTCCGCGCTTTGCCCTTGATACCACGCAATTTCGTCAGCTTTTTCTGAACCTGATCCGAAATGCGGCGGAAGCAATGCCTTCCGGCGGAACGATCAAAATCTCTCTCTGTTTCGACGGTGACTTTCTGACCATCCGTGTGCAGGACACTGGCTGCGGAATCCCCGCCGAGGATCTGCCGACTCTCTTTGACCTTTTTGTCACACATAAGAAAAACGGAACCGGCCTTGGACTTGCCATCTGCAAGGAAATTGTAACCGCACACGACGGCACGATTTCTGTTTCTTCCGTTCCCGGGGAAGGAAGCACCTTTACGGTCGTTTTCCCCTTTTCCTGATCCTTGCCATTCCCGGATAGAGAACCGCCATCAGGACTGCACCTGCCAGAAAACCGCCGATGTGTGCGAAGTTGTCCACATTTGAAGACTGGAATCCGACCAGCAGCGAAAGGACAGCCATGACGGCCATCCGCCGGAAGGTGAGATCCTCCAGCCTTCCTTTCCGAAATGCCAGAAGAACGAGCATCGCTCCGACTGCTGAAAAAATCGCTCCCGAAGCGCCGGCGGAAACTGCCGGTGCTTCCCCTGTTTTCATCAGGGACAGTTCATGCAGATACGAGCACAGATTTCCGACGAGTCCGCCGCCCAGATAGATGACCAGATAACGGATCTTTCCAACTGCGCGTTCCAGGTAATCCCCAAGGAACAAAAGAAGCAGCATGTTGTTGATCAGATGCCGGATGCCAAAGTGAAGAAACATACTCGTAAACAGGCGATAGTATTCTCCGCTCTCAATCAGCGGCGCATACGCCGCACCGCAGTCCATCATATGTCTGGAGCTCTCTGTCCCTCCGGTCAGTGTGACTGCAAGGAATACCAGAATATTGCATACGACGATGACCAGATTGATGCTGTTTTTTGATCTCTTCCACATACGGTCCACGATATCTTCGTTCGGATCGTAACTGTTTTTCCTTGGTTCTTCCATTACATCATTTCCTTATCTGTGCTATTTTTTTATTATAATTTAATTCATTTGTAAATGCAAGAAATCGTCAAATTTTTTTCTTTTTCGATAAACGTTTTTCGACAATTATTGACGCTTCACGACGGCTTTCGACGTTTTATGACGTTATTTTTTACATTATTTCTCTTTTTAGTTTTATGCATAATTTTCTTTGCAATAATATTTTTGTTTCATTCGCATAACTTTTTTCTTCGATCATTCTGCCATATTGTTTCAACTCACAGTCGGTATTTCACGGAGTCTGACATGTCGAAAATAGTTTGACTGTGACTTGCCTCATGTCAGTGGAAGATACCGATTTCTCTCCGCCCGCCACTGCCGTTATGTTTCTTTTAGCAATTCATCCCACCGCTTCAGAAACGGGGGACTTCTTGTCTACTGGTGTTAAAAATGACGCATTACACTTTCTCCAAATCGAAAAAGTGTAATGCGTCATTTTTCTCTAATTTCTGTTTTTCTCTCCCGCCTTATACCGGTATTTCTTCCCGGCAAATGAGATATCGTCTCCATCTTCCAGCTTCCTTTTTGTCTCGCCCATCAAAGGAACGCCATTCACCGTTGTTCCGTTCCGCGAATTCAGATCCAGCAGATAATCTCCCTCTTCTGTACTGACCAGCTTTGCGTGAAGGCGGCTTACCGTACGGTATGGCAGAATTACATCTGCCGCCGCTGACAGTTTTCCAATCAATGTGCTTCCGCGTTCAATCGGAATCAGAGGAAGATCAATCGGATCTATCGGAATCAGATATGCCCTTCCCTCATCCTCCGGGCTGGTCAGCAGTTCCGTTTTTCCAAACAGATCCTCTTCCTGCCCCTCCAATTCCATCAGGCTGTGCATTTTTCTGTTTTCCTGTTCTTCATTCTTTTCCCATGTCTTCTCTTTTTCGACTGAGGAATCCCTTCTCCATCCCTGCTGTTCTGTATCGCTTTGCGGATTCCATGTTCCATCTTTCTGTTTTAAGCTCTTCCGATTCTGATATTCCGAAAATAGTTCCAATGCCAGACTTACAATTCCCACAACAGCCGCCGCTCCTCCCAGCACCAGATACCAAACGGTTTCGGCCTGTGTCCACCGCAGTGCCAGCACACCTCCCAGAAATCCGATGCAGATCACTGCTTCCACAATATTTTTCCAGTTTCCCTCATCCTTTTCTTCCTCCGCTTCCACAAAAAAATTTTCCGCCGCCGCTTCCGCTTCTCGTTCTTCCCAACGCATTTCCTCCATCTGTACAGGCGGATTTTCTTCCCTGGAACGCTCTTTTCCCTCCTGCTCCGTCGTTTCTTTTTTCTCTTTCCCTGTCTGATATAAGAGTGCCTGAATCGTCTCAACCGAAAAGATCTCCGCCGAAATCTCCCGATACAGCCCATACCCGAGTACCACCGCATCCTGCTCCTGGTGATCCAGCTTCGGCAGCAGATATTCCATCAGCTCCCGGATCTGCTTCTGAAAACAGCCGGTGTGTCCCTGCTTTCCCGGCAGATAACAGAAGGAAAAGTTCTCCAGATTTGCATCTGCAAAAACCAGCTCCGGCTGCAGAACGAGACCGTCCGGCACAAGCAGGTACTGCCCCAGTTCTTCGAGAAGATCCAGCAGCTGTTCAAACAGTTTCCGCAGTACCTCCGCCCCCATCGAACGCTGTTCAAACACACTCTGAAGCGACTGCCTTGATGTCACCTCATAGTAAAACAGTGTTTTATCATCCATTTTCCCGATTTTGCAGTCCAAAAGCCCTGGGATTGCGTTTGTCAGCAGCATACGGATCTGATACGACGCCGTGTCCGGCTCTTTTTCCTCCTGTAAAATAACATACGTATGGTTCAAATCTCTTTTATAATCAATCTGCATTTCTCCGCTTCCGTCCTTACTTCTGGTTCCAGATCTGTTTTACTGCCCGTATCTTCCGGATCGTTTTCACCGGATTGTTTCTCCTGCTTTCACTCAAAACCGAATATTCCCATGCGTTCCGGCTCCAGATTGGCAGAATGTTTCCTTCTGCTTTTATCTGAATCTCTTTTTCTCTGCATTCCGTCTGTACAGTCACCGGTTCAGCCGGAAGCGGTATCTGGGAAATCCACCACTCCATCCGGCTTTGGGAGGCTGCCTCTCCTTTTTCCACAGACAGCCGTCCTTCACTTTCAGCAAGCATTGTACTTTCATATGCCGCAAATGTATACCAGCTCCGTGCGTGCACAAAAAAGGTCAGCGACAGCAGAAGAAAAATCACCATCAGAACAAGCGGCACGACCAGAACTGCCTCTACCGTAATACTTGCTTTTCTCATTTTCACTTTCAAAGCAGTCCGCACCTCCCCACAAATCCAAGCAGCAGAAACGGCACCAGCGGTATGGAATCCTGTTTCCGTATTTTCTTCCGCATCAGAAGGACTCCGCAGAGTACCGAACAGAGAATGAGTCCCAGCGTCAGAACGCCGAACGTCTGCCCAAATCCCAGCCAGATTCCAACCGTCAGAAGCAGAAGGCCGTCCCCGTATCCCACCTGTTCCCGTGATATATAACTGAGCGTCAGAAATCCCGCTCCCGGCAGCAGGGACAGCAGCCATTCCAGCCACGATGTCTGTTCCACCAGAATCTGCCATCCAATGCCTGCCAGAAACAAGGCACCTGTCAGAACAAGGCTGATCTGTCTTTTTCTTACATCCATTCCGGCAAGAATCCCCAGATACAGCAGTATAACGGCGCTCTTTACTTCTTCCTGATACACAGTCTCCGCCTCCTTTTTACAAACCCAAGTTTCTGTTCACCATCTTTCTTTCCGGTCGCCACGGCAGGAATACACCTGCTCACATCCGCCCATATCCTGCTTTCTTACGCCGCCTTTTTCGCGCATTTCGAGCACCGCGGCAGTCCATCCGTCTGTTCCAGTGCTACAAGTTTTACTTTACGTTTCAATCCTTTGCAGGAAAGACTGTTATGATACCGGTTTCCGTATTTCGTATAGTAAACTTCTGCCCCCACAGCGCCATTTCCCACGCACTGTTCACATTCCTTATACTTTTCCCCATCCTGATTCCGTTTCCACGCAAGCGCACCCGGTGAGGAAACATGGATCGAAAGATTGATATGACTGCACGACGAATCGGTATGATACACACTGCCGTTCTCAGTCACCCACACCATCTGTTTTGCTTCGCCCTCTTCCTCGTCCGCCTCCTCTTCTGTCTTTCCGCAGAACAGATGCACTTTCGCACACGCCGCAATTCCCCGGTTCCGCACCGGAACGAGGCGGTTTCCCATTTTCGGCCAGTAAATGGCTTTCAGTTCCAGCCATCCATTTTTCACACGGCTTCCCGCCAGCGTCACCGTTCCATTTTCGCGGATTTCTTTTGGAATCTTTGCTTCTGCATAAGCAATGCATGCGGCCGTTTCCGGTATTTCATACGTTTCTTTTCCCGTCTCGTCCACCGCGTAGGCACAGACGGAAAGATACCGCGCGGACTCCTGCAGAGATACCGTCAGCATTCCATGCAGCCGGTAAAGATCTACGATTTTTAATAACACAAGAACCGCGATCAGAAAAACAGGAAGTGCCAGTGAAGCTTCCACCGTCAGGCTTGCCCTGTTCCATTTTTGTTTTACAAAAGGCTGCTCTCCTGATCCGGATTTATAAAAATTCCCGGAAGAGTGGATAAGTTTTTTAATAAGGTTCCAGAAATAAATGTGCCGTTCAGAAGAACACCCTTTTGTATCCCTGCCGGAGTCATCCCATCTTTCAGGCTGCTCCCTGCATCTCATATCCATAATTTCTCGTAATCTCATACTCTCGTTTCCCAATTACCGCCGTAAAACCGGCTTCCAGTTCATCAACACAGCAATCCAGTCGGAAACCCGGCTGCTGCTGTTCTGTCCGCATATTGTATTCCACCAGATCCATCGCTCCAAACGTTACTGCTTTTCCCGATTTCTGCATCAAAAGCAGCCGCAGATAGTCGGAATACTCCATGCCGCCCGGTGCATTTTTTCTGCTCTGATCCCCTGTTTCCAGCAGTTTCGGAAGCTGTTCCAGAGAAAGCTGCCACGATTCCGCCGTTTTGAACAGTGCTACTTTTCCACCGTCCAGCAGTTCCCGCAGATCCAGAATGCTTTCTGCAAATGCCCAGCACACGGCAAGCGCCATTTTCACAACCGTCATCGCCGCCGGAACTCCAAACGACGCGGCAATCACCCCCGCCATCGCTTCCATCTCGCTCTGCTTCTGCGCATCTTTCGCCAGATACACCAGATTTGCCGCCTCCCGCAGCACCAGCAGACGGTTCACGGTTCCCGCCAGATTATCCTGGTCACTGTTTTTTTCACAGAGCACATATTCCACCTGGCACTGCAGCCCCTCCTTCTTCTCCTTGCTGGTATAGCAGGGGAATTTCCACAGAATATATTCGGACGAAAGCATCTTATCCACAAAGCTCAGTTCTTTTCCACGCTCTGCCATGCCAAACCCGCTCTGCAGCTCCCGTTTTGATGCAAGAACCGATACATCCGTTTCCCCCTGCGGCAGTGCCTGCCCTTCCGGGAGAACCAGTCCTAAAATTCCCATTTTCATCACTTTCTGAATGACCTCAATCGGATTCACAAAATCTTCCGGTACCGGCTGCTTCTGATCCGGTTCCGAAGGCGTGCCGTTTCCAGATTCTCCTTCACCTTCTGTTTTTTCTGTTCCCTCTTCTGGCTGTTTGGATTCTTCATACTGTTTTAAAACCTCCTCTTCCTCGTAACCGCTCTGTCCGTCCTCCTGACGTTTCACGGTTTCCTGTTCTCCTCTTAATTTCTGGGAAAGCTGCTGTATTCCATAAGTTCCAAGGCTGGCTTTCATTGCCTCACAAATCTGACGGGAGAAAGCACTTCCCTCCTCGTCTGTCGCAAGACGATAGCCGCCAAGATAAACTTCTGTAACCTGTCCGCCAGATAAACTGCCTGATAGAATTCCCATCCCCGATGCAGTGGGGGACAGAACTTCTCCCGCAGTTTCTGCGACTTTTCTGCTCATGGTTTCAGGTTTCCAGACACCGCTCTTATCCCCGCCGTTATAAAAAAACAGCTCGTACTGTCCCAGCAGTGTTCTGTCATACCCGGCAAACAGAGAATACAGTCCCTGTTCCATTGCGCAGGCCGTCATCACCCGTGCATGGGCATTTCGCACCGACGCAATTGTCCCGGAAATCAGGGAAAGCATCAGTATCAGAACGAGACACAGATATGCTGTTATGCTTCCGGCTGCCCATCTTTTCTGTCTTTCCGTTTCCCTCATGGGATACAGCTCCTTCCACTTTACTTTTACTTTTTCGAACTTTAGATGCCGTGGATCGGATAAAGGATATACCGAGACACAGATATGCAAATGACATATAGGTCCGTACCGGCTTCTAAATTTTTCTTTGGAGTTCCGTATTGGACATTTTCCCGTTTATACGGTGTTGCTCTGGTTTGTGACCTTCTCCATCAGGCTGTTGACCAGACTCACAAGCTGCTTTTTAAAGATTAGTACGAGTCCGATCAGCACAACGAGAATCAGAATCACTTCCACAACACCAACCGCATCTTCCTCTTTCCAGAACTCCGATATCAGCTTCATAATTCCCACCTCCCTCTCTTTACCAGCTGTTGTGGGGATAAAAACATCCCCTATGCATAAAAGGACAAAAATGCCGGAACCGTGAGTATGACCAATACAACCGCAAGCATCATGCCCATCGGAAGAAGAAGCTTTGTCGATGCCTTTTCTCCTGTTGTTTTCGCCTGCCTTCTTCTCTCCTCAAAGGCCTCCTGCGATTCCTGTTTCAATAATTCCAGCAGTCCTTTACTGCCTTTTTTCAGATTCTGCGTCAGCAGAACAGCAAGGGAACGATACGCTCCGGTTCCCATACGCATTCCCATGCGCTGGTACGCTTCCTGCTCGGAAACACCGTTTTCCATCTCCTGGCAGGTAAATACAATCTCTTCATAGGCAAAACGTTTCTGCCCGCCAAGCGCCAGATTTTTCCGGTAATCCACTGCAATCCGCTCGAGTACTTTCCGCATCCCAAGCCCGGCACCCAGAAGAAGAACCATTTTGCTGACAATTTCGGGATAATCCCGCAGCATCTGTTCTTCTCTTTTCTGCCTTGCTTTTTCTTCTTCCCTTCCTTTTGCCGCCCAGCAGGCTGCTCCTGCCGCCGCGGCAAGTGCCATCAGTTCCAGACCTGTCAGATCCGGCACTTTTGACCATGTTACAGTTTCTCCGTTCAGTGTCTCCGGCAGATAATAGGCTGTTTCTTCGGGATGTGCTTCGTTTTCTTTTTCCACTGCTTTTTTCAGTGCCTTAAGAACCGCATCCCTCCCTTTTATCTCCGGCGGATAGACCTGAACTTTCCGTATATATTCTGTTGTTTCCCCCTGAAGTTCCAGTTCCGCTTTCAGCGTAACCTCCACTCCTTCTTCGGGAATCTCGTCTGACAGCAAACCCCGGCTGTCAATCAACAACGGCCTGTCTGTTTCCCAGCTAAGCGCCACCGGGCTTCCCGGTATTTCCGTAACCAGATCCATGTTTCTGTTTACCGTATGAAAAGACAGATTCTCACCTAAGATGATTTCATCCAGTGCCTCTATCGCCGCACTGAACGCCTCTTCTATCTCTTCTGCGCTGTAAGTTCTTGCAGGTACAGACAGTGTAATTCTCTCCGGTTTCTGATTTCCAACAGAAACCTCAAGTTTTTCCTCTGTCGGTTGGCTGCCTAAGGCACCCCGTTCCAGTTGAAGTTCCGCTTTTTCATCTCCTGAAACTTTTCGCACTCCGATCGGAAGGCAGAGTGCAGTGCCCGCTATAAACCCTGTCGCTGCAAGGCAGAAAATCCGTCTCACCAATTTGTGATCTTCCGCCTTTTTTCTCATCCGGAAATACCAGATGAACAGCCCCGCCCATGCGGCCAGACAAATCCACAACATTTGATTCCTCCCCTTTTTGCGGACGAATCGTTATGATTCGCAGTCTTACTTTTTGTTTCAACTCACAGTCGGTATTTTCACGGAGTCTGACATGTCGAAAATAGTTCGACTGTGACTTGCCTTATGCCAGTGGAGGATACCGATTTCTCTCCGCCCGCCACTGCCGTTATGTTTCTTTTAACAATTCATCCCACCGCTTTAGAAGCGGGGGACTTCTTGTCTACTGATGTTAAACTCTAATTGCTTCTTAAAACTCAATATCCAGAATCTTCTTCCCCAGCACCCATGCCGCCAGATACACGGCAAGGCATCCGCTCATGAAGAAAACCCCGATTACATTCCCATACATCACACTTAAGAATTCAGGAAAGGAAAGCTGTACATATCCCAGAATTCCAAACGGCACAACACTCATAATATTCTGCTCGAACCGCCGGGAAGAAACGCCTGCGCGGATTTCCCGCATCGTGTCAATTCTCGTACAGAAAATATCCCACGTATTCTGAAAGATCTCGCAGACATTTCCCCCCGTCCGCTTGGCAATTACCAGTACGCTCGCAAACGTCTCGATATCGTCAATGCGGCTCCGCATCGCAAGATCCAGAAACAGCTGTTCCACCGGCACGGAGATCATCATTTTATGCCGCATCCGACGCAGTTCCTGTACCAGAATGTTTTCTTTTCCCAGCGACTGTTCCAGCTGTCCTGCTGCCTCCAGCACTGCATTTTCCATCGAATAGCCGGAACGCAGTGCCGTGTGCATCCACGCAATCAGATCCCGGAAGCTGTCGTACAGCTCCTCTTTCCGTCTCTGAATACGGCTTTTCCGATACGTGTGAAAACATACGATTCCAACCGGAACCACAGCAATGCATGCCCACCACGCCCGGTAACAGAGCAGGTTCACAGCGGCGGCAATCCCAAGACTGATTCCCGCTATTTCGAGATATTCCCGCCCGGTAAATTCCCAGGTCTGATAGTCGATCCCCTTTATTTCCTTCTCCTCTGCCATGCCCGTCTTTGCCGGGCTTCCCGCACGTATTCTCATCCTGTTTTCCCCTCCAGTTTTTCTCTGTGTACCAGTTCGCCTGTTCTTTGCAGGCCTTTCCCATACTCTCTTCGAAACAAAGAAACCGTTTTGATTTCGTCCTCCTCCATCCCTGTGATCTCTGCGATCTCCTCCACCCGACGGCTTCCATCCTCCCCGCGCCCCAAATGCACGAGAATTTCAATTCCCGATGCAATCTGGCGGCGGATTGCTTCCAGCGGAAGCTGCACTCCCATCAGCACCATCGTTTCCAGACGGGAGATCATATCTTTCACGCTGTTTGCATGCGCCGTGCTCAAAGATCCCGCATGCCCGGTATTGAGTGCGGATAATAATTCAAACGTTTCCGCTCCGCGCACTTCCCCAATAATGACACGATTCGGCCGCATACGCAGTGCCGCGCGGATCAGATCGCGGATCGTAATTTCTGTTCCTGATTCCAGATTTGCCTCTTTTGCTTCCAGCCGCACCAGATTTTCCACACCCTGGATCTGCAGCTCTGCATTGTCTTCGATGGTTATGATGCGCTCGCCCTTTGGAATGTAGGCGGAAAGCGCATTCAGAAATGTCGTTTTGCCAGATCCGGTCGCCCCGCCGATCATCATGCTGTAACGGGTCCGGACGAGGGCCTGCAGAAACTCTGCCGCCTCTTTTGTAATACTCCCGATGGAGACCAGAAATTCCATCGTCACCGCCTGCTCCGGAAAGCGGCGGATGGTCAGAATCGGTCCGTTTAACGCGACCGGTTTCATGACAACGTTGACGCGGTCTCCATTTTCCAGCCGTGCATCCACAATCGGGTTCTGTTCATTCACCACGCGGTTGCACCGGCCTACAATCTGCTGAATCACATCCTCCAGCTTTTCCGCGGAGGTAAAGCTTTTGCCGTATCTCTCGATTCTGCCGTTCCGTTCCACGAAGATATGCTGATAGCCGTTTACCATAATTTCGGTAATTCCCGCATCTTCCAGCAGCTCCTGCAGGACATCGAGCCTCCGCACACTGTAGAACAGCTGTCTGCGCAGCTCCGCCTTCTGTGCCACCGGAAGATACCGTGTTTCTTCTTCCCCTAAAATCAGACGGTCAATCTCTTCGAGAACCTCTCCGTCATCCGGTTCGGATGCAATATCGATCCGTTCCATCAGTTTTCTCCGCAGAATTTCCGGCATTGTCATGTTTCTTCTCCTCTTCTGCCGTCCCGCAGAATCTGGCGCACATAATCGCCCAGCTCGCTCCAGACAAGCTCCTCAAAGTAGGCTTTTCCCGTCCGGTTTGCCGTGTGGAACGGAACGTGGATTTTCCGCATCTTGTCCAGCACCGACTGGCAGTCCCACCGGCGCAGCAAATTTTCAAACTGCTCCATTTTTGCCGCAGAAATCACATCATTCCTTGTCGGAACGTAAATTTCATTGCAGAAATCCAGGATCTGATACAGATCCGCCACACCATCCCCCAGGTCGAGAATCAGCACTTCATAGCTGCTGTTCTTCTCAATCTCCTGAAACAGCCATTTCCATTCTTCGTATTTTGCAGTCTGAATATCCATCGGCGATGCGGCGGGCGGCAGATAATCCAGGTTCTGCATCGACTGGACCATTCCGCCCAGTTTGTAGATGATGCCCTGATTTTCCTGTCTCGCATAATACAGAATATCGCTCATCCCCCTGTCGTAACTGCATTCCAGCAGCCGTTCAAATCCGGAATAGCTCTCCATATTGAGATACAGCACTGCCCGCTCCTTCGCCAGAATCTGCCCCATCGTCAGGGCAAACGAGGTCTTCTGCGTCCGTCCGACCGGCGAATAAATGCCGATGATGCGCATTTCTTTTTTCGGCAGCAGTGCAGGCGATGTATCGACACCGTTTTCTACGCCGTAGCACGCCATGACCTCGCGGATCACCTTTTCCGACGACTGGTATTTGTAGACCGCCGGATACTGATCCAGCACCGGACTGTGTACGCCCTCAGACAGAATGATAATCTGACGGATCGGATACCGGCGGATCTCTTCTTTCATCGCTTTATCCGAAATCAGAAGAATCTCTGTTTCGTTATTCTTTGCGAACTCCAGAAACATCTCCGCACTGGAAAATGCATGCACTTCGAACGGAATATTTCTCTTCTGGTTCAGATATTCCATAAAATTGCGTGCATATTCCATTTCCGTGTCACAGACTGCAAAAACACTCTTTTTCTTTGCAGTATTCAATAAAATCCCCCAATCCAGAGCAGTACTCCCATCAGCACGGGAACGGAAAAATGGATGCACTCCATGCCCCACTTCCCATCGTAATAGGGAACCGGCTCTGTTTTTTTCTGGTATTTTCTTTTGGTAAAATAAGTTTGGAAATAATTGAAAAATTTGGTAAGACGCTGCGGCAAATTTCCGCAGACGAGAATAATTCCGATAGATAAGACCGCTCCAGACAGGAACGACACAATCATACATTTCAGGATCGCCGGTACACCGAGAAAGCCTCCAACAGCGGAAAGGAGTTTGATATCTCCCGCGCCCAGCATATGAAAATAGAACAGAATGTAAAGTGCGAGTATCGGGAAAAGCATCCCAAAAAGAAAAATACCCGCTCCCGCGGCGCCATAGCGGATGAGCTGTGTAACCAGCCCGGCGATCCATGCGGTGATAATCCATTCATTTGCAATTCTGCGTGTTCTTAAATCCATCCATACCGCCCCTGTCGCAACTGTCAGTACCAGACAGTGCTGCAAAGACATGTTGTCTCTCACCTCCCGTTTCGTTTGGGTCAACTTGATTGTGAGGTCATTATAGTTGCCTCTTTTCGATTTGTCCAGCGATTTTCAATAACTTTTTCCGGTTTGTGAATTGCCTCCAAAAACGGGATGAAAATTTCTCACACCAAAAAGAAAAGTCGTATGAAAGGTTTTCCGTTTTTCGCGGATTCGTAGAATCGTATCGCAATTTCCGCACTTCTTTTTGGCTATTATTTTCTGTTCTTTTTTATAAGAATTTTTGAAAGAAATCTGCCCCTGCGTGGTCTGCTTCTCTGTATATAAAAACAGACCGGAACCGTCTGCACCAGTTCCAGTCTGCATAAAATAATATATTTTTACTGAATAAAATCCGCATACTCCGCTCTGCTGACCTTCTTCAGATCCTCCGGCGCCATGCACAGCGTGGTTCCAATTCTTCCCCCGCTCACATAAACCTTGTCAAAATTCGCCGCACATTCCTGAATCACGGTCGGATACTGTTTCTTCATTCCGATCGGACTGCAGCCGCCGCGGACGTATCCGCTGACTGCGGTAATATCTTTGACATGAATCATCTCGATGGATTTCTCACCCACCGCTTTTGCTGCTTTTTTCAGATCCACTTCCTCTGCAATTGGAAGAACCAGCACATAATACTGCTTACTTTTTCCCTGTGCTACGAGCGTTTTGAAGGACTGCTCCACCGGCGCGCCGGTTTTTTCCGCAGTGTGGAGGCCGTCGATAAATTCGTCACATTCATATTGAAGAACTTCGTATTTAATTTTCTGTCGGTCCAGAATCCGCATTGCATTTGTTTTAATTTCTTTTTCTTTTGCCATTATTTTCTCTCCGGTGCTCCCTGCAGTGCATACAGTTCTTTTTTAAGCTGTTTGATTTCTTTTTTCATCTCTATATTTTTCTGTTTCAGCCGTACGACAGCATCCCCGGCTTCTTCCGGTTTTACAGAAAGTAAACGGGCAATGCCAAGGGTATTGATGTGCTTTAAGCAGTAATCGGCATACGCTTTTTCACCGGAAAGCATCGTCACGCGAACGCCGCCTTTGTATTTCTGCGCACTTAAGATTTTAATCAGACGGATTTCTCCTGTTTTTGCAACGTGGGTTCCGCAGCACGCACAGCTGTCGCAGCCTTCGATCGTCACAATCCGCACCTGGCCCTCGATCTCTTTTTTGCTGCGGTAATCCATGGTTTCCAGCTCTTCCTTCGACGGATAGCTGATCGTAACCGGCACATTTCGAAGAACGGCCTCGTTTGCCTCCTGCTCCACATCGTAGAGCTGCTCCTCGGTCAGAACGCCGTCAAAATCCACGGTAACGACATCGCTTCCCATGTGAAATCCAACGTTGTTGAAGCCGTAAATCCGATGGACAATGCCCGACACGATATGCTCTCCGCAGTGATTCTGCATATTGGAAAAACGTTTTTCAAAGTCAAGTTTTCCAACTACCGTTTTGCCCGGCGCAAGCGGTGCTTCCACGGTATGCCAGATCTCGCCGTCGATTTCCTGTACATCCGTTACAAAAATTCCGTCCAGCGTTCCCTCATCAGCCGGCTGACCGCCGCCCTCTGGGAAAAATGCGGTCTGATCGAGCAGCACGCGGTACATGCCGC
Organism: Fusicatenibacter sp.; assembly: GCF_977045365.1. Classification (NCBI taxonomy): domain Bacteria; kingdom Bacillati; phylum Bacillota; class Clostridia; order Lachnospirales; family Lachnospiraceae; genus Fusicatenibacter; species Fusicatenibacter sp. The sequence goes on along the minus strand of NZ_CDRRUH010000009.1, from coordinate 32,057 downwards.
CCTCGCAGACGCTTCGTTCTACGGTTGCCTCAAATTCTCCCAGGTACGCATCCTGATCAAATAATCTTGTTGTGCTCATAATTTTTCCTCTTTTCCGTCTATTCGTTTACAATGTCAATCTGGCACATTTTCATAGCTTCCAGTGCATTTTTATGACTCTGCGGCGTTACGCCCGCACACGCGGATGCATCGACCGAAATCGGCACTTCCGGATAAAATGCTTTCAGCAGCATGGCATTGGAAATCACGCAGATGTCGGTGCAGAGTCCCACGAGTTCGATGGATTCCGGCACACAGCCTGCCAGTTTTTCGATCTCCTCCGGCAGATTTTTTGCACCGAAGGTGATTTTATTCATCACCACGGCCTGTTTTTTCTCCGCCATTTTCTGGATTTTTTCCTGCAGAGCATGCCCATTCGTTCCTTCGATACAGTGTTCCACCGGAAGTTTTCTGCCCTCGGATGTTTCCAGATAACCGGCAAAATGGGTATCTCTGGTGCAGATAACGGCTCCGTCAAACGAATCCATCACCTCCGCAGCGCGGTCAACAATTCCGACCGCCTCTTTCGTGCCGAGACTTCCGTCAATAAAATCGTTCTGCATATCTACTACAATTAATACTTTCATCTTTGTTCTCCCTTCTGGGACTTTTTTTATAAATGCTGCATCCAGTTTAGTGCCAGTGAAATCCAGCTCTGGCACTCTTCGCGTACTGCGTTCTGGTATTCATAGCTCTGCGTCTCCTCGCTTGCAAGGCCAAGGCCGTGGCCGCCGACCGGATAAATATGCATTTCTACCGGAATCTCCAACGCATGCAGTGCTGTAAAGAACATGATCGAGTTTTCTACCGGCACGCAGTCATCCGGAGCAGTGTGCCACAGGAAAGTCTTCGGTGTATCGAGGCTGACCTGATTCTCGAGAGACATCTCGTCCACCAGCTCGTCATACCGGTTTCCCAGCAGATTGGTGAAGGATCCGCGGTGTGCTTTCGGACCGGATGTGATAACCGGATAGGATAACAGAAGACCGTTCGGACGAAGCTGCTCTGCGTCTACGCCAAGCTCTTCTGCAAGGAACGTTTTCTTTTTCCAGAAGACACCATAAGATGCTGCCAGATGGCCGCCGGCGGAAAATCCTGCTACTACTACTTTGTTCGGATCAATATGATATTCTGCCGCATGCTCCCGCAGATGTGCAACGGTCCAGGCAAGCTGGCGGAGTGCCGTCGGATAGTGAGCTGCCGGTGCAACACTGTAATGCAGAACAACAGCGTGGTAACCGGCTCCGACAAACTTCAGTGCAATCGGCTCTGCCTCACGCTCAGACACCCATTCATAACCGCCGCCCGGGCAGATCACGATAACCGGACGCACGCGATCCGGAGCAATCTCACGCGAGTTGTCCAGAAAATACGTATATAATTTTGCAGTTTCTCCTGTATCTTTTACTTTGACATCTAATACCTGATAATTCATAAGTTCTTCCTTTCCCCCAATTTTTCCGGGCACGGCCGCAGCCGCCAGTTTTTACTCTGTTGTCATTATACCGTATCAGCGCAAAATATCAAGCGTATCACGCCAGTCACTTTTTTCTTTTCAAATTCACTTCCTCATAGTATAATAATTTTAAATTTGCATGTTTTTGAGCGGCAAATAACACACCAAGGAGGATATTGCAATTATGGATTCCAATCTTATTGTCCTTACCGATCAGGACGGAAATTCTGTCCGTTTTGAGCTTCTGGATATCGTAGAATACAAGGAGGATGAATACGCCGTTCTCTACCCGGCCGACGGCGGCGATGACGAGCCGGTCCACATTCTGCGTATCATTTCCGAGAATCTCGATGTCAACGAAGCCGAGTTCGAAGGCCTCGATGACGACGAACTGATCGACACCATTTACCAGATTTTCCGCGAACGCAACGATCTGGACGACTGATCCTGATATGCAAACAGAGCAGCATTTTTACCACACACGGCGGTAAAATGCTGCTCTGTTTGTGTTCCTGACTTTCCAGTTGCTATCTACAGCTTATACTGCATAAAATTCCCATTGTGCACAAATCCAAAATTTGTATACAGTTTTACTCCCATATCTGACCCCGTGATCTGTATTGTGCCGCATCCATATTCTTTTGCATCCTTTATTACACGGGACAGCAGTTCCCTTGCAATACCTCTTCTTCGATATGCCGGATCGGTAAACATACTGGACAATAAACCAATTCTGCCGCTCGGGCAGCCGAAGTATGGAGGTTTTTCTACAAATGACATTCCACTCGTTCCAATGATGTTCTCTCCGTCAACAGCAATCCAGGATACAAAAGTGCCATCCGCCATATGGCGTTCATAGTAATCTTTTAACGCAGGTACTAAGTCAATTTCTTCTTTTGCCCCTTCTTCGCGAAGCTGATGGATTCTCATCTGAATGAAAATATCAAGTTCCTTCTGGGTAAGTCTTTTATATTTGATTGCCATTTTTATTCCCTTCTGCTTATTCTCTCACATCCAGCACCTGCACATACGGATCATCCTTTGTGCATGGTTTCCAGTCGTCTTTTCCCTCTGCATTCGGGTTTCCGGTTTTCATGAAATTGGTCCAGTCGTCCATCATTTCTTTGCTGAGGGCATAGTCGCCTTCGGTTTTCGGGCGCCAGCTTCGGCCGAGGGTTCCGAACATGTACCAGAGTTCGGAGGAATGGAACGCTCCGGCGTCGTCGCCTAACAGGGCGCGGGTGAAATAGTAAACGTATGCCGGTTTTCTTCCAAGTTTTTCCAGCGCAAGGCTCCAGTTAATGCATCCCTTATAAATGCCGCCGTGCTCGCCTTTTTCTTTCATCTCCGGGAACACGCCGATGTCGTCTGCAGTGGAACCGAGCATGTATGGGATATCCTTGATTTTTCCTTCTGTCACAGCCTCGTTATAGCCGCAGGTCAGCAGGTAGTCGTCGATGTTCGGTACGAAGCTCAGCATTCTCGACGGATTTACGCGGCCAAATTCTTCCTGCAGCTCCACGATTTTCTCTGCCGGAATCGCACGCAGTTCTTCGAGTGTTTTTGCACCGGTAAGCTCTACAAATTCCTGCCCAATGGTTTCTGCATCGGAAAGCGGCATATCGCGGTTCAGCCCGGTGTCATAGCCGCCGGCACTCTGAAAAATGGCCTTGCTGATCCAGTTTTCCGTCAGCGGAGAGCTCACAAGTGTCTGTACGCTCATGCATCCTGCGGACTGACCGAATACGGTAATGTTTTCCGGGTCGCCGCCGAATTCTGCGATATTTTCTTTTACCCATTTCAGCGCCGCAATCTGATCGAGAATCGCATAGTTTCCGCTTCTTCCGACGCCGCTCTCCTCGGAAAGCCACGGATGCGCCAGGAATCCGAAGGCACCGAGACGATAGTTGATCGTTACCAGAATCACACCGCGCTCGCAGTAAGCTGCTCCGTCAAACTCAGATTCATGGCTGAAGCCATGCATGAATGCACCGCCGTGAATCCAGAAAGCGACCGGCAGTTTTTCGTCTGCTGCATTTGCCGGTGTCCAGATATTTAAATACAGACAGTCTTCACTCTGATTCATGCCGAATTCCGGGTCGAGATAAAATTCTTTTCCATAGAACGAGTCCGGCTCATGCTCGGTCTGCGGGCAGACGCATCCGAAATGATCCGCCTCATAAACACCATCCCAGCACTCCGGCTCTTCCGGCGGGCAGAACCGTTTTTCGCCTACCGGCGGCTTTGCGTATGGAATGCCGCGGAATACGGTGTAGCCATCTTTTTGCACACCATGAATCTGTCCATATCTTGTTTTTGTCTCTGTAATTGCCATAAGTAAAAATCCCCTTTCCTTTTCGAATAAACTGTAATAAAAACCCTCATACAGTTTTAGTATAGCAAATTTTTATCCCGGCTTCCATATGCACAATTCCAAAGAATACCGCCCCGTTTTGTTACTATTGATTACTGATCCATCATCTTAGCAAAGATAAAATCTATTTATTATCATATAATAATAGTCGTTCTTTTATATAAGTTTTGCTTATCAGTAATAACAAAAACCTTTCATGACTGACCTGGTTTACTTTGACCGTTTTTGGTGCTAAACTTCTTTTTGCTGCAAAATAATATTTTACAATGTACTCTCGGAGTGCATTCCATCATGAGGAGGAGAAGTTATCATGAAAGACATTTTAACGGATCTTTTGGCGATTATCGGCGTTGTGCTGAATGGTCTGCCGCAGGGTCTGCTTGCCCTGACATTTGGATTCGCGTCGGTTCCGACAGCGCTGGCATTCTTTGTCGGTGCCGTGGGAAATACGATCACCCAGAGTGTTGCACCGATTTCCTTCCAGGCGGAGACGATCACCTACGCCGGCACGGCTGGAAAAAACCGTTCGGAACGCTGTACGATGATTTTCATCGGCGGTGTGATTATGGCGCTGATCGGAGCGTTTGGACTGCTGACAAAAATTGTAGATTTTGTAGGTGAGGATGTCGCCTACGGAATGATGGCCGGTGTCGGCATCATTCTGGTAAAAGCTGCGATCGATATGGTCAAAAGTGATGCCATTTCCGGCGGCGTTTCCCTAGCGGCTGCACTTGTTACCTATTTCTTTACCAAAGACAGTGCCAATACCCTGGTTTATACCATCGTCATTTCCGTTGTCGCATCCTGCATCGCCAATGCATTTTTCAACAAAGAAAAATCCAGCATTGTCGTAGAGGATGATAAATTTATCCGTCAGAAATTTACTATCAACGCCAATGTTATTCTCGGCGCACTCGGCATGGTCTGCCTGAACATTGGTTCCAATATTTCCTTCGGCGGCATCACCGCAGGAATGGCAACCGGCGGACATTACAACGTTGACAATCTGACCGTGATTTCTTCTCTGGCCGATATGTTTTCTTCCTTCTTCGGAGGAGCTCCGGTCGAGGCAATTATTTCCGCAACCGCAAATGCACCGCACGCCGTCTGGGCCGGTGTCATTATGATGGTTGTGATCGGTGTGATTCTGCTGCTGAAGCTGCTTCCGAAGATCGGAAAATTTGTTCCGTCCTCTTCGATTGCAGGCTTCCTGTTTGTACTTGGTATCTTTAAAACCGTTGTACTGGATGCCCCGTCTGCTTTCGATGTCAATGCGGCAGTCGGCGGAACCACAATGGTTGTCACTGCAGTAACCAACCCGTTCCTTGGAATGCTGGCCGGTGTTGCTGCGAAACTGCTTGGATTATAAATTAAGAGGAAAATACGATGAAAGAATACAGCATGGAACTTTGCGGAGTCAAAAGAACTCTTCCGTTTATCCCGATCAATGAGGAGATGGCATTTGCCAGTTTTGTGATCCTCGGCGACACCGAACTCGTAACCGCCTGCGCGCCGGAGCTGGCTGCAAGAATCGGAGATGTGGACGCGATTGTTACCGCAGAAGCAAAAGGAATTGCCCTGGCGTATGAAGTAAGCAAGGAGCTTGGACACAAAGAATTTATTGTTGCACGAAAAAGCACGAAATCCTACATGAGAGATGTGGTTTCCGCATCCGTTCATTCCATTACAACCGTTGGAGAACAGCATCTGTATCTCGACGGAAAAGACGCTGATAAAATCCGCGGCAAACGTGTCTGCCTGCTGGACGATGTCATTTCCACCGGAGAATCCCTGCATGCACTGGAGTGCCTGATGGAAAATGCCGGAGCAGAGGTTGTAAAAAAAGCGGCAATCCTCGCTGAAGGAGATGCCGCTGATCGAAAAGACATTGTATTTCTGCAGAAACTTCCGCTGTTCCGAAAAACGGGAGACGGGGAGTACGAAGTCATCAAGTAACGCCATTCCTTCTAAATACAGATAGAGAAAAACAGCGCAGTACCGAATTTCGCCATGAGTTCGGGGCTGCGCTGTTTTTTCTTCCTTTTTCAAAAGAGATGCAGAAGCACCATATAGGAAATTGTTCCGAGCAGAATCGAGATGAGAGTCTGATGTTTCCATTTATACGTGAGAAAGACGACGGCCGCAGCGAGCAGCTTTGGCACCGCCGCGGAGATGTCGCCGGAGGGAATATCTTTCATACAGTAAACGATCAGTACTGCCATAATCGCCGACGGCAGTGCCTGGCCGAGACGCCCGAGGGAGGCTGGCATTTTGCGGCTGCCGGAAAATGCGAGAAACGGGAGCGCGCGGAGCCCGAATGTGATCAGGGCGGAAATGGCGACGGCAGCCAGAAAATACGAAGTTGTCATGCAGGGTTCTCCTTTCTCTGAAGCAGAAGCAAAATGGCAGAGACAATCAGCAGTGCCGGGAGCATGAAGCGGTTTTCGCCGAAAATCAGCAGACAAATCACACCGATGCCAAGACCGGTCAGTGCCGGAGTGTGTTTCTTTGCTTTTTCCCATTGATCGATGAAGATAATGAGGAAAAGCGCCGTCATGCAAAAGTCGATGCCGGTCAGATCAAAGGGAATAATCTGCCCTAAAATGCCGCCGAGCACGGCTCCGAACATCCAATAGCAGCGGCTGAACAGAGCGACGAGGAACATGGTGTCCTCTTTCTCTTTTTTCGGGAGATCCAGCGTACAGTTGACGGCGTATGTCTCGTCCGTCATCGTGTGGATCATGTACAGCTTTCGGCGCCCCATCTGTTTAAATTCGTTTAGAAATGTGAGACTGTAAAAGCTCTGGCGGCTGTTCATCAGAAGCGCTGTGAGTGCGATGGTGATCAGCGATGCGCCGCTCGAAAGGAACGTAATCAGAACAAACTGAAATGCGCCCGTGTAGACCGTCAGACTTACCAGCAGCGAATCATACCAGGGGAATCCGGCGGCGGCCATCATCATACCGTATGCCATGCTGACGAAAACGTAACTGCAGAAAATCGGAATGGATTTTACGAAAGCCGTCTTTAATGCAGGGGAAGAAAATCGTTTCATAAGTAAAATATCCTCACGTAAAAATAGGTTTTAAAAATTAAATTTATCATACTATTCATAGCCTAGTGAGTCAATAGGAATATAGAAAAATAAAATTCGCCATTGTAGGATTACATAATTAAAACATCCCATTCGCCGCAAACAGAAACAGCAGCCCTGCCAGAAACAGCACTTCCAGCACGCCTCCAAGCACAGTAACGATCTTCCCCGTCTTTTCTTTCCAGATTTTTTTCATTACCAGATACACCAGAATTCCCAGCACTGCTCCGAGTGTGTTGTCAATCACATCGGTGATGTCGCTTGCGCCGATGGAGAAAATGTACTGCGTCACTTCAAAAACGAGGCTCAGCCCGGAGGCGAGCAGAATGCGGTTCTGGATCTCGCTGTCCGGATAAAAAGCAGAAATGCAGAGTCCAAACGGCAGAAACAGAAACATATTTTCCACGATCTCACTCATCTGCACTTTCCCGTTCACGATCACCGACTCCGCATACGGAATCAGATTGATCCCCCGCAAATGCGGAATTTCTTCCGGGCGCAGAGCAAACTTGAACAGAATGCACCAGACCAGCAGCGCCAGGTAAATGCCGAATACCACCAGTAATGCTTTTGATTTTTTCTCATTTTTCCATGTCATCTTTTTTCCCTCTCATCCTGAATTGATAAGAGCATTCTATCAGAACATTCTTAGGATTCCGTTTCTCCTTTTCCAAAGAAATCCCAATAAATTTTCTAAGATTTTCTGAATTTCTTTTTGCGCATCAAAAAAACAGCCCGCACAATGCAGACTGTTTTTCTGTTCTCATATCACGTACAGTACCGAAATGCCTTATCTGTCAGAATTCTCGCAAAGATCAGACCGAGTGGCAACGATACAATAATCAGCAGTGCCGACGCAAACCACGACGCGGAGGCGGATAGTGACATGACGCCCAGATTATAAAAACCGCGGTAAAGGTACAGTCCCGGAACCATAATGACAATGGACGGAACCGTCACGGAGATTCTCGGGTATCCTACTTTATTTTTCAGCAGGGATGCCAGAAGACCGGATACAAGTGCACCGGCAAACGCTGCCACTGCCGGCGGCCAGCCTGCCATGTCAACTAATTCCAGGCGAAACGTATTTGCAACTGCGCCGAGTACGGCCGCAGAACAGGCCAGTCCGACAGGGCTGTTAAACATAATGGAGAATCCAAACACCCCAAAAAAGCTTGCCAGAAGCCGCAGCGAAACCAGCACGAAGGCCGACATATGTAGTTTGACAAAATCCACCGGCTGCAGATGCAACAGCATTGCCATAATCCACGCCGACATCGCAGCGACCAGAACAATGATAATCGCGTACATCATCCGCTCCGTTCCTGAACGCATATCCAGCTTGGCAAGGTCAATGCCACTGGTAATAAACGGAAATCCCGGAATTATAAACAGCATAGCACAGATGTAACCAGCCTCATGCTGAACCGAAATCCCAAACAGAATTTCTCCCAGTTTCAGCATTCCCGCATAGACAAAGCATGCCAGTGAAACAGAGGAGACAATTCCGAGAAACAGCGTAAAATGATGTTTTGTCAGTTTACACCGCAGAAAATTTCCGATTCCCGCACCAACAAACGCACACAGCATCTCAATCGGTCCACCGCCGAGCAGGAACGTAAAGGCGCTGCACGCAATCGCTGCAGCAAGGCCGAGCGCTTTGGGTGAATAAAGACCGTGAATCCGTTCAATATCGTCCAGATACGAATGGAGCTCCTCGCCCGACATGTGCTTTCCTTCTGTTTCGAAATCGCGGATAAAATGCTCCAGCCGATTCAGCTTTGACGTATTAACTCCCGTATTGGTCAGGCAAAGTGACTGCGTAAATCCATTTTCTCCGTCAAAACACGTATATTCAATCGACATCAGCCCGATGTCCGCCGTGCAGGTAATACCCATCGCCTCCGCCAGCGTATTCATCGAACTTCGAACCCGCCAGGCTCCCGTTCCGCAGGACAGAAACATAATTCCCACACGTCCGATGATCGACGCCTTCTCCGTGATGCTCGCGTTGATTACAGGTACGTTTTCTCCATTTACATCCGTATACTCATGCCACTCCACATCCATGTGGTTTTTCCGGATCACCTTTATTTCTGACTGCATACTTTCACTTCTTTCCATATTCCGGCCTGCCAGGCCATCGCAGCCATTGTGTTCTCTGCCACTGCCATCCGAATCATTTTACAGATCCAGGCTGTCGTTTCCTGCCTTTTCCATCATTTTCTCCCGGCAGGAAAGAACAATTCCATCGACCTCTTCCAAATGCTGCAACATCTTCTTTTCAAACTCATGCATGGGAAGAAGAACGCCGATTTCATCGTATGGCTTGTCCGGGCTCTCCTGTTTTACACCGGTTTCCTGTCCGTAAAATACCACGGCACGCGGCGCCGCCTGCTGAATTTTCCGGAACGTGTCCCACACAACGCTGTAAGCCTGCGCTTCGGTCAAACCGTATTTTCGTGTATCCGGAAGTGCATACAACACCAGAATGCCTCGTTTTTTCTCTTCTTTTTCTTCTTTGATATTCAATCCCTCTGTATAGGTGCGGATCAGATCATATCCGTCTGCAAGATACAACGCAGATCGCGGTACGCAGACGTGGTTTTTCCATGTTTCCTGGAATTTGGCATAGACATGGGATGAAATATTTTCTGCTCCCGGAAGAAGTTCTCCTTTCACATCCGTCAAAAAAACCGGATTCTCCCCTGCTTTTCCATGAAACTTCTGCGGAATCAGATAGGCTTCCCGCAGAAGGTCAAACATGCTTTTTCCCATCAACTCCAACAGCAGCGCACTTACATCGCCGTTTTCATATGCATGGAACAATACCTTCAGGAAATGATCCCGGTCTTCATCAATCCGGAGATGATCGTCGTCCAGATGGCGGTAAAACACCTCACTCAATCGCTCTGATGCCTCCGGAGAGGCCAGAATTTTTGAAAAAATTGCCTCTACAGCCTGTTCTCTTGGTAATACTGTCTTCATATCAATCAACACCTCTCTTTATTGGAAAAGCTGTTTCTTGTTCTGTTCGGCTCGAATTATAACATCGTTAAATTCATAGTTCAATAGAATCTGCTGCTTCTCTTTCATATCAATTTACTATATGATTCATATAAATGATATCTTTTACATATATCCGAAAAATGTGTATACTACTTATGAGCAGAGAAATGAATCAAAATGAAAATCCCATGTTCCCCGGGGCAGCAGTATTCTCCCCACTGCTGTCTCTCCTTTCAGGGAAACTGTTACTGGCAGTTTTCTGTGGTGTAGGCGAAAAGAGGAGGCTGTGCAACGAACACAGCCTCCTCTTTTCTATCTTTTTCGTTTTTGTTTATTTCTTAATCTCATACCCGCAATACTGCATAACCAGCTCACAGAACATCGCATTCGCCCATGAGAACCACTCTCTGGTGTAAACGGTCGGATCATCTACGAAGACACCCTCGTGCATCAGTCCTGTACCGCCGTCGGTTGCCATCAGTTCGTGGATCATCTGATGCTTCTCCTCTTTTGTCGGTGCGGTCAGTCCCTCGATGGCTTTGGAGATGTGCCATACGTAGCGGACCGGTGTATGCGGGCTTCCGATTCCGGAAAGCTTTGTTCCGGCATAGTAGAACGGGTTTGCCTCGCTTAAGATCAGCTTTCTTGTGTTATCAGCCACTTCCTGGCTTTCCGGCTCGTAGCCGAGATAGCTCATGGCCAGAAGGCTCGGTACATTGGCATCATCCATCAGATTATACTGGCCAAAGCCGTCTACCTCGTAAGCATAAACATCGCCAAGTCCCCAGATATGGGTGGTGCCGTAAGTCTCAATGGCCTGTTTTACGGTCTTTGCCATCTCTTCTGCTTTCTTCGCAATCTCCTCTTTTCCGCCGACGAAATCTGCGATCTCTTTCAGATAATTCAGAACAACAACCGCAAACATGTTGGACGGGATCAGGTAACCGTAACGGCAGGAGTCATCGCTTGGACGGAAGCCGGACCAGATCAGGCCGATGCCGGATTTTACCTGCGCACCTTTTCCGTCTCGGGAAAGCGTATCGGTGTAGGAGCAGTTTTTCCGGATGAAGCTGTACGGGGATTTCTCCTCGTGATTCATTTCGGTCTCAAATACAGTCAGGATTTTGTCAACACCTTCCCAGAAAACCTCGTCAAACTGATCCGTTCTTCCGGTGTTCTTCCAGAACAGATAGGAGAACTGCAGCGGATAGCAGAGAGAATCGATTTCATACTTTCTCTCCCAGATCCACGGTCCCATATCGGTCTCGTCCTTCTCCCAGCAGTTGCCGTTCGGTCCTTCGTTGAATGCGTTTGCGTATGGATCGATGTTGATGCACATAAACTGGCGGCGAATGAGGCCTGCGATCAGGTCAGCCAGCTCCGGGTCGTTCTGTGCCGGAACAAGGTACGGGCGCAGCTGTGCTACGGAGTCACGCAGCCACATTGCCGGGATATCTCCGGTGATGACGTAGGTGCTGCCGTCCTCCATTTTCTTCACGGTCGTATCGAGGGTGTTGGAGTAGCATCTCTCAAACATATCAACGATTTCCGGCTCGTCTTTCAGTTTTTCTCTCAGGCTTAAAATCAGCTCCTGAATGGACTTTGGTAATGTCTCTTTCATTCTTTTTTCATCCTTTCGCTCAATTTTTCTCATTTCCCGTTATCCTGCAACAGGGCATCTCCGCAATCGAAAATGCCCTGTTGTAGTTCTTATAAAGTTAATGTATCAGACTTATTTCTGTGCGTCAATCTGTTTCTGAGCTTCTTCGCGGATGGTCTCCCAGCCTGCGGTCTCAAGCTCTGCATCGATTGTTTTTACAAGTTCTCTCGGATCCTGTGCGCCGGTGAATAACTCAGAATAGTATTTCTCGTATACGGCACGGCAGTTCGCAAGCTCAGTCTCGATGTTGGAAGTATCCAGGTTGAATCCGATCATCTCAGATGGAGTTGCGTTCTCGTTCAGCTCTTTTACTTCATCCCACTGGTTGAAGTCAACATCGTCTGTCTGAGTTACATTGAAGAAAGTACCCTGGGTATATCCAGCCATATTCCAGTCAGTTCCAAGACGATGTACTTTATTGTCATCGGTGTACTCGAAGTCAGTTCCTTCTACGCCATAGTAGAACCAGTCACGTACCTTGGAATCTGTGTTGATAAGGTTCAGCAGTGCAAGTGCTTTCTCCGGGTTCTTGCATCCAGAGTAGATACCGTTGATAGAACCACGTACGGTTGTGTTGGAAACTACAGTTTTGCCGTACTGTACTGCTGTACAATTGGTGATACCAGAGTTCGGTCCCCATGTTGTTTTTGCAGCGCCGCTCCATCCCTGTGCAGCGAAGAACATAGCGTATTTATTGGAGTCATCCGCTGTCGGAGCATCTCCGTTGATGATGCCTTCCTGATACATTTTACGAACGATGTCCAGGTTGGAAAGGATTTCTTCGTCATCCAGCGGATTGACAACGGTCTTGGTGTCATCGCCGTATTTAACACCGATTGCCGGAAGTCCGGAACTTAAATCATCGTAGTTCAGGTTCAGCAGATAGTTTGCACCGTTTTTGGACATGAAGTACGGAGATCCGCCCTCGCCCTCTTTGATGGTTTTCAGTGCGTCATACAAAGAATTGAAATCTGTTACGGAATTTACGTCAATGTTGTATTTGTCTGCGATGTCCTGATCCCATACAAAGTACTCGGAAAGGGAGCTGTCTTTGTAAGTTGGCACGCCGTAAATCTTTCCGCCTACTTCTACTGCTTTCCAGTAGTCTTCCGGAATCATGTCATACAGTTCTTTTGCATCACTCTGAACGAGATCTGTGATATCAAGAAGAGCACCTGTGCTTACCTCAGAAGAGTAACGGTTCTGGTCTGTAAACAGGATATCGAAGTACTCTCCGGAGTTTGTGATAACACTTCTTCTGTTATCCCAGTCGCCCCACGGAACAACTTCCATGTCGATGTTTACGCCGATTTTCTCTTCCAGATACGGGTTGATCTGCTCGAGCCACTCATCGTAATCCTTCGGCATTCCTCCGCCGACGGTGATCCATTTCAGTGTAACAACTTCGTCTTTTGCATCACTCTTGGAAGAGCTGTTGCTGCTTCCGCAGCCTGCCAGCATACCGCCGGCCATAACAGCGGAAAGTGCAAGTGCTAAAAACTGTTTCTTTTTCATTGTAGCATCCTCCTAAATAAAATGTGGAATGTTGTGTTTATCCTTAACTGAAACCTTTTTGCTTCAGTATGAGATCAATAAAGTAAGTGTCGATCAGCCTTTTACTGCGCCGACGGTCAGACCGGAAATAAAGTATTTCTGGAAGAACGGATAGCAGCATGCGATCGGGATGATGATGATGATTGCCATCGCCATACGTGCGCCCTCTTTCGGCATAGAGTTTACGTACTGTGCCGTGGAAACGCCGAGCGACGGGTTGTTTGCCATTACCTCGATGTTTCTCTGTACGTGATCCAGCAGGGCCTGCAGAGAATACAGGTTCGTGTCGCTGATGTACAGGGAAGACTGGAACCAGTCGTTCCAGTAACCGAAGGTCAGGAACAGGGCGATCGTTGCCATCAGCGGTTTGGACAGCGGCAGTGCGATCTTTCCGAAAATCTGGAACTGGGTTGCACCGTCGATCTGTGCCGACTCGATGATGGATTCCGGAATGTTGGTCTTGAAGAATGTTTTACAGATGACAACGTTGAAGGACGAAACACAAAGCGGAAGGATCAGCGCCCAGATACTGTTTTTCAGGTTCAGGAACTGTGTGTTGACTACGTAAGAAGAAATCATACCACCGTTGAAGATCATCGGAATGAAGACGATCATGGTGAAGAATCCGTTCAGTTTGTAGTTGCTTCTGGAAAGGACGTATCCCATCAACATGGTGAGGGCAACACCGATGACGGTACCAACTACGGTTACAACAACGGAAACGCCGAGTGCTGTCAGAATCATCTGTCCTTCGCGGAACAGGAATTTGTAGGAATCCAGCGAGTATGCGCTCGGGATAAACTGGTAGCCGTTCATCTTGATCGAATGCTCGGAAGAAATCGAGATCATGAAGATGAATACCACCGGGATAATGCAGGCCAGGGCAAGGATTACAAAAATAACATTGAAAATTGCATTTGTAGATCCCTGGATCTGATTTAAATGTGAAGAGGAAGCCAGATCAAGATCTTTTTTCTTTTTTGCCATTTTTGTACCTCCTTAAATAATCGCGCTGTCTTCATCAATCTTCTTCACAATGGCATTGGCAAGAAGGATGGTGATGCAGCATGCAACAGACTGGAAGAATGTTGCCGCAGAAGTCATTCCGATCGGAGTAGAAGACTGCAGTGCGTTGTATACATATGTGTCAATAGTTGCTGTCGTTTTGAAGATGGAACCGCTCGCTCCCTGGGAAAGCTGGAAGAACAGTCCGAAGTCGGAGTAAAAGACCTTTCCGACATTCAGGATGAACATCATGATAATGACGCTCTTTAAGCACGGCAGGGTGATGTGCCATACCTGCTGTCTCTTGTTGGCACCGTCCATAACGGCTGCCTCATACAGTGTTGTATCGATACCGGAAATACTGGACAGGTAGATGACCATGTTGTATCCGGTGGATTTCCACAGATACATGAAGATCAGGATAAATGGCCATACACCGGCACTCATGTACCACTGAATCGGCTCCTTTCCTGCGTTTCTCAGAATGCTGTTAATCAGACCGTTGTCCTGGTTCAGGAATGCATCCAGGAAGTAGGAAGCTACAACCCATGACATGAAGTATGGGAAGAACATCATGGTCTGATATACCTTCGATGCTCTTTTGTTATGCAGCAGACTGATCATGATAGCCAGTCCTACGGAGAAGATCATACCCAGGACAATAAACGCCAGGTTATACAGAATCGTATTTCGCAGGATGACGAACAGATCGTTGGATCTGATCAGGAACGAAAAGTTTTTAAATCCGGCCCAGTCACTGTGGAACAGGTTGTAAATGAAACTCTTTCCACCGGTAATTTTGTAGTTCTTGAATGCAATAACCAGACCGAACATCGGCAGGAAGCAGAACAGAACGTACCAGACGGTGGTCGGCAGCGCCATGACGGTCAGCTCCGTGTCATTCTTGGTCCAGCGTCCTTTTTTCTTTTTGCTTGGTTTACTCAAGATTTTTTCCTCCTTCTCCCGATTGCTCGGGCTTATCACTTTACCCGTTTATCTTACAAACGGAATCCCGGTAAATAATCTTTCCGGGGATGCGGTATACCTCACCGCCCTTTTTCTGCGGTTCATTCATATGTTTGATCATACGCTTTGCCGCAAGACGTGCAATCGCGTCGGTGTCAACCGCAACCGTGGTGAGCGGCGGACTGCACAGCTGTGCATAAATGGAATCATCAAAACCGGTCACGGAAACATCCTCCGGTACGCGGATTCCACGCTCTTTTAATGTCTGTACTAATTTAAATGCGGTAGCATCGCAGTTACAGACAAATGCGGTGGGAAGCTTCTCCGGCAGCAAAAGCGGAATGGCAATGCCTTCCTCGCTCCGGTCCGGGATTCTCCACTCATTTTTCGGGGAAATTCCCTCCTCCAGCATTCTCCTCAGATACCCGAGATACCGGTCGGAAATACTAGTTGTACTTCCTACGGTTCCGACAAATCCGATGTCTGTGTGACCCTGCTGGATCAGGTAATTGGTCAGCTCATAGGAGCTGTAAATATTCTCGGTGATGACGGAATCGGATTTGTGGGTCCGATCGTAGATGTCCACATACACCTTCGGGAGATCGATCTGTGCAATCTGCTCCCGGACACCCTTATCGAGAATACCAAGAAAGATCAGGCCGTCGAACAGCCCTCTGGTCTGTATCGTGTTCATGTCCGACGGAAGTGTTGCTGTTGTCGGAGAAATCATGATACTCGAGCAGGATGCTCTCTGCAGCTCGTAGATGATCCGCTCGTACATTGCCATATAAAATTTTCCTTCGTCTCCGGAGCTGAACCGCGGACTCATGATGATACCGACTTTTTTGCTCTTCCGTTTTCCGTAGTCCGGGAGGACATAACCGGATTCTCTCGCAAGTGCAAAAATCTTTTCTTTCAGTTCTTCTCCCACGCCGTCTTTTCCGTTCAGCGCCTTGGAAACTGTTACTTTACTGATGCCCAGCTTATCTGCCAGATCCTGCATGGATACTGATTTTCTCTCTGCCATGTTACCAACAGCCTCTCTATTTGTTTCTTAACTTGTAACTAAATGTTACCATTCTTCATTTCAAATGTCAATATCTTTTTCGTTATTTTGCATATGAAAATTCTGATTTTCTGTGTTTCATTTGTATAGATCGAGCGTTTGGTCTTCGTTCCTTTTATCTTATCCGACAGCAAGCTGCCATTTTCTTATTAAGTCACCTAACATTTGTCGAAGTGGATTGCAAATATCCGCTTTGAATAAAAGCCGCAAGTCTGACTTTTAACTGTTGGTCAGACTTACGGCGACAACTTCTTCTCTGCTGTTATTCTACAATCATAACATACGGATCAAATGTCTTTTCTTTCAATTCGTCCATCGCCTTCTCCGGATCTGTTTCGTTACTTAACCAGAGGCTGTACAGATACTCTCCGAAACCGGACAGATCCATCTTGAAGTTTGTCTCCCATTTATTGTTCATCACCCAGGAATAAACCGGACGCTGATTATTTTCCTCTTTCCTGTCACACAAGGCAATCGGATGATGCTTCATCTCACCCATGTAAACAAGCGGTGTATCCCGTGTGGCGATCAGCGCGCCTCCTTCCGGGGATGTATAAGCGATTCCGTCATCCGACATGTAATATTCCATACACGTTCCCGGAAGCTGATCGACGCCCGGGCGGAACGCTTCTTTTCCTTTTCGCAGATAGAGACTGCAGTCCTCAAAGTTCAGATTGAGCGGCAGGAAGACATTCTCTTCGTTCATCGAGATCGTCTTTCCAAGATGCATCGTAAAGTCAATTCTCGGTATTTCCTCATAGAACTTCAGAATAACCTCTGTGTGGATGCTGCCCGGCATGATGTACTGCAGTCGCAGAATGGTAAATACCGGTCCGCGTTCTTCTACCACAATGTCCTCCAGCTTTGCACAGTACAGCTTCGCATGTGCTCCGCGGATGTTTCGTCCCATTAAACTGCGCTCTGCATACTCCTGGCAAAGATAGCCGTGATTTTTCAGTTCTGTTACCTGATACATCGGGGTGAAGAACGGCGCCTCGCCTTTGCCAAGGAGTTCTTTTCCGGTTCTCTTGTCGATCAGCGACTGGATGCCCTCCTGTGCGCGGTAGGACAGCATGAAATATTTATTTTCGTAATAATATGGCAGATGATACGTCTCTGCATCGTAGCTGTTTACGATATCGCGTACACGCTCAGCTCCCATATAGCACTGACGTGTGTTCATTTTTTCCGGAACGGCTTCTTTTCTGGCATACGTGTATTCCTTCGGCTCTCCCGGTTTAAAGGTGTCTACAAACGAGATTCTGCGTCCGCGCGGATGCTCCGAGACCTGACAGGTCAGCACATTTCCTTCGCTGTCCCGAACTTCGGCTGCCGGCATATTTAAGGTTTCAATATAGAATTCCACTGCCTGAGGCCCCTCCGTTTTTGCGGTCGGGTAAACGCGGATTTTTCCGCTCGTATTGTAATAACGGAGCAAATCACCTTTTTCTTTCATGATACGGTTCATGATCTTTGCAGACGCTTCATGGGCCTTTGATGCATAGCTGTTCTTACGGATGTCGAGATTGAGCACCATCGTATCGTACGGATTAGTGATTGTGGAGGAATGGCCCCAGGTGTGCTCGGCATACAGCATCAGGTTATCCTGTGCTGTCCTCCAGAGTTCCGGGTACTTTTCGCCGGCTTTTCTGTCGAGGCGTTCACACAGGTGATACTTGTGCTGTGCTTCTTTATAATGTTTTACGGCATACGGGGTACTTCCCACACCGTCTGCCCACCAGTCGGTCAAATCTCCATGGTAAACCGGCGCATCGGTAAGCTCGTCTTTTATAGCTGCATACAGCTCCTGCAGGGAAACCATGCGAATCTCTGTTTCCGTTCCATATTTTTTATTATAGGCCTGAATATTTTCCAGAATATCACCAGCCGGCGGCGCGTTGTCACTGAATACACCCGATACGGATGTGATAATGAAATTATAGTGGTATCCCTGCTCCTCACACTCATTCAGATAATTGACAAGGTTTGTGTGCAGCTTTTCGACCGGCTCTTCCAGACCGGACTCTTTTCCGGTATACATTTTCTGCATATAGGAATTATTTGCCTCCGGCTTCAGCCCCAGTACATTTCCGAGACCACTCCGATGCCCTTTTCTTAACCATTCTGTAACTTTGTGAAATCACGATAATACCTTTTATGCACTTCTCGCAGAACGCAGAAAAACCCCCTGTTTCCGGAACCTTTTCTTCCGAAACCAGGGGATTTTTCCTGCTTTTTCTTCTCTTTTCCTGTGTTCTTTAATACCTTTCCCGCAGTGCCTTCATTTCCTGCACAACGCTCTTCAGCCGTTTCTCACCGACATAATTTCCAATCGCAAACAGCGCCTTATAAATAGAGTTTACCGCTGTCCTGTCGTCTGATTTCTGTTTTTCGTCCTCTTCCGTCCGAGATCCCTGCCTCTTCTGCAGTTTCTCCGCCATCGGGAACAGCCCGGCCAGCAGTTCTTCTTTCAGCGCACGGTCCGCCGGATCGTCCGTCTCCAGTTCTTCCAGATCATAATTGTCGGTTCTGCCGCATTTTCCTTTGCAGACGGCGCAGTCAGGATTCAGACGGTTTTTCTCCGCCTCAACGCGTGCAATCCATTCTTTTCCATTTTCTTCTGTCAGTTCTTTTTCCGGATCTGCCGCGCAGAGCCCTGCAAGCAGAATCTGATGTGTCGCGCCATCCGGTCTGTAACCATTGCTGTCACCGCTCGAAAATTCCTGCGATTCGCCATCGACGGCCTCTCCTCTTCCATCCACTGACCGCGCAAGCCCGATCAAAGCACCGATGAGTTCCTCCTGTATTTTTGTCATTTCAATTCTCCCATCCTGCCTGCTCCGTATTTTCTTTGGAACAGATGTTTTTCTCTTTTGTTTTTCACGCTGTTTCCATGGAGAACGCAGGATCCTTTCAGCCCCTGCCCTTTCGATCTTTTTTGCAGGTTCACTGCAGAATCTCACCTTCCGTAGAAATCACAACCGTTTTCACCGGAATCTTCTTCCCGCTCTCTTTCAGCGCCATTTTCACCGCACGCTCCATTCCCGCACAGCACGGAACTTCCATACGTGCAACCGTGATGCTCTTAATCTCATTCCGCAGAAAAATCCGCGCAAGCTTCTCGGAATAGTCGATGTCGTCGAGTTTTGTACAACCCACCAGCACAACATGATTGCGGATGAAATCCTGATGGAAGTTTCCGTACGCATACGCCGTACAGTCCGCCGCAACGAGAAGGTCCGCTCCTGCAAACATGGAAGCACGCTCCTGCACCAGCTTAATCTGCACCGGCCACTGGCGGAGCTGTGATGGAGCTGCTGCGCCGCTTTCCGTTTTCTGCAAGTCAGCCGCTTCCTTCGCCTTCCGCTGGTTCTCCTTCACCGCCTCTTCATTATACGGCAGTGCCTCCCGCTCCACAAACGAAATCGCGTCCGCCGGACAGACCGGCAGGCAGTCGCCGAACCCGTCGCAATAGTCATCGCGGATCAGCTTCGCCTTTCCGTCGACCATCGCAATCGCACTCTCATGACAGGCATGCGCACAGAGTCCGCATCCCGTACATTTTTCTTCGTCTATCTGAACAATTTTTCGAATCATGATGGAATCTCCTTTTTCTTTTTGTTTCTCAATCATGATACCATACTTTATCCCTTCTTTAACAGTTCTTTTTTCTAGTAGTTTTTTCCTTCCGTCCCAGCCGGCAGAACCTGTTTTTTTGTCCTGTACAAAAAAGGCAGGAACGCCGTGCCCTTTCTCTTCACAGCTTTCCCGCCTCTGAATTACGCATCCAGCTTGCTGAACCCTAAAATAATTTTTGTTTTTTTACAGCACCAGCTCCTCATCCAGCGCCAGCGAGTAAATAATTTTTTCTTTTACTTTCTTCCCCGTCGTCCGCTCGAGTGCCTGCTGGTAATACATGAGCTGTTTTTCATACCGTTTTTTCAACTCTCCGGCTTCTTTCACGCGATCTGTTTTATAGTCCACGAGAACTAGTTTCTCACCCTCGGTGAACCACGCATCAATGATTCCCTGCACGAGAATGGTTTCATCCGCGGGATACGACGGATCTGCCTCACTTGCCGGAACGGACATCACAAACGGCTGCTCCCTCCTCAGCGTTCCATTCAGAAATGCATTCCGCATCCGCATTCCGACCGGACTCTTGGCAAATGCCAGAACGGATTTGAAGTAAATGCAGTCCGCCGCCTCTTTCGTCATTTTTCCTTCCGCGACAAGTTCCTCCGTCTGTGCCATCAGCTCTTTGATGCTGTATGCCCTGCGGTAATCGAGGCATTCCAGCAGACGGTGGTATGCGGTTCCTCGGTCAGCTCCGGTCAGGGCCTCGGCGTTATCCTTTTTCATAAATCCAGGCACAATTGGAACAAATTCTTCCTGAACGAACAGCTCTTTTCCGATTTCGGATTCCTCCATTCCTGCCTTTTTCAGCTGGGAAACCGTAACCTTTACCGGAATCTGCTTCTCGTCTTCATACGGATACTGATACGAAAACCGCTCTTCCACGAGTTCCTTCAGCGCCTCTTCCCGCGGCGGCTGTTTCGGAATTTCCATGATTTTCTGCTCATTCACCGCGCGCTCCATCTGGTGCAGAACCTCGCCCTCGACGAGTCCCGCCGGTGATACCAGGCGGATCGTAACCGGAATTTTCTCCGCGTACAATGGATTTTCCGCATTACCCGCAAGACCAAACTGCTCATACAGCCCATCAAAACACCGGTTCCGGGAAAACGCCGGCAGAATCCAGTCAAAATAACCGGATGCACTGCTCAAAGTCTGATACGACAGCTGTTCTTCCTGCCGTCCCGCATGTGCCGCGCACTGTTTCACACGGCTTTCCAGCTTCGACGCCATGCCAGTCATGATCAGCTTCTCCTTCGGACGCGTCATCGCAACGTAGAGCACACGCAGTTCCTCCGCCAGATTTTCCAGTTTC
This sequence comes from Fusicatenibacter sp., assembly GCF_977045365.1. Taxonomy (NCBI): domain Bacteria; kingdom Bacillati; phylum Bacillota; class Clostridia; order Lachnospirales; family Lachnospiraceae; genus Fusicatenibacter; species Fusicatenibacter sp. The sequence goes on along the minus strand of NZ_CDRRUH010000009.1, from coordinate 10,883 downwards.
ATACTCTGCCGGATAATCTGCCGCGGCAGCGTCGCCTGACGCACGCGGTGCTCGGGATCGATCGCATCTGCACCGATGCCCATCCGCGAATGCAGCACCAGTGCCGCGCGGCTGTCCATCTGGTTGAACGATTTTCCCATACCGGAGAGGAACACGACCGGAAACTCAAGTCCCTTACTCTTGTGGATACTCATAATACGCACGGTATCTGCGCTCTCACCATAAATATTCACCTCGCCGAAATCCACTTCATACTTCTGAAGCTGTTCGATATAACGGATAAAGTTGAACAGGCCGCGGTAACTCGTGGCCTCGAACTCTACCGCCTTTTCCACCAGCATCTCCAGATTCGCCCGCCGCTGCACGCCGCCCGGCATCGCAGATGCATAGCCGCCGTAACCCGTCTCCTCGAGAATCTGCGTAATCAGTTCATGAATCGGCGTGTACGGCACACGGCTCCGCAGCTGTTCGAGCTGTGTGAGGAACCGCCGCAGTTTCTCCCGAAGCGTCTCATCTTCGCCCGCCGCCGCATATTTTCCACATGCCTCATAAATTTTTACGTCTTTATCCACACAACGCACCGCAGCAAGCTCTGCATCAGTGCATCCGCAGATCGGCGAGCGGAGAATTGCCGTAAACGGAATCTCCTGGCATGGATTGTCGCACAGATGCAGATAATTCAGCACCGTCACGATTTCCTGCGTGGAAAAGTATCCCGTTTTTGATGTACTGTACGCCGGAATTCCCGCCGCCTGCAGTACGCGCGAAAACGTCTCCGCCCATCCGCTGACCGCACGAAGCAGAATTACGATATCGCGGTACTGGATTTTCCGGTATTCCCCAGTCTCTTTGTCCACGACCTCCTCATTTCCGACCATCTCGCGGATGCGCGCCGCAACGGCAGCCGCCTCCGTTTCCATCTTTGTCTCACGCGACTTATCATCTTCCAGCTCGGGCGCCTTGTCATCCAGTAAAAGAAGTTCCGTTTCATATGCTTTCTGCCACGTTTCCGCCTTTCCCTCTTCCATTTCCGGCGATACAGGAAACGCTGCTCCCACATGGAGGCTCGCCGCCTCATCGTACGCAATGCCGCCAAGCTCCTTGCTCATCAGCTTGCGGAATACATAGTTCGCGGTTGCAAGCACTTCAGGCCGGCTTCGGAAGTTTTTGTCGAGATCAATTCTCTGCTGGCTTTCCCCGTCCTTCGCATACGTATGATATTTTTCCAGAAACAGCTCCGGACGCGCCAGGCGGAATCCGTAGATGCTCTGCTTGATATCGCCGACCATAAACCGGTTCCATCTGCCTTCCTCCTCGCCGGACACTGCAGAGAGCAGTGCCTCCTGGATAAAGTTGCTGTCCTGATACTCATCGATCATGATTTCGCGGAACTGTTCCGAAAGCTCCCGCGCCGCATCGGTCCGCACCAGACGGCCGTCCTCCTGCTGCACAAGAATTTCGAGCGCAAAGTGTTCCAGGTCGGCATAATCAAGAATATTTTTGCTCCGTTTTTTCTCTGCAAACGCTTTCGCAAACTGCTCCGTCAGATCGGTCAGCACACCGATCGGCTCCCGGCAGTCCGCAATCTCCTCCGCAATCTCGACGCTGTCCTTCTCGAAAAACTGCTCTTTTAATTTCTGCAGTTCTTTTTTGCACGCATCGCGCTCCGCCTTCACCTGATCTTTCAGCGCCTCGCTCACATCGTCTGCCTTTTTCCGCGAAAGCGCCTTGAACTTCATTCCGGCCATCGCGCGCACCATTCCGTCGAACGATTCCGTCTCGATCAGCTCTTCCACCATCTGCTGATCTGATGCCAGCGCCTCGTCATACAGATACGGTCCGCCAGGGCTTACGGCCGTTTTCCGGTTTTCCTCAATTCCTTCCAGAATACTCGAGAGCCGCTTTTCCGCCTCAGCCATCAGCTCCTGTACCCAGATACTTTTCTGCACCGCCTCCGGCGAATTGATCTGATACGCCGCCCGGCACTCCTCAAGCCACTGTTCCGGCCACGGATAACTCATAGAAAATTCATACAGCTTCAGCACGAGCGCGTCGAGTCCGTCATCCTGTTTTCCCGCCGCGTAGCTCTCCACAAACCGTGTAAACGCAGGATCTTTTTCCGCAAACCGCTCCTCCATCACTTTCTGGATCACGTCGCTTTTCATCAGACGGATCTCTCCCTCATCCGCCATGCGGTATACCGGATCGAGATCGATCATCTGAAAATAATTTTTTATCACATACGAACAGAAGCCATGGATCGTGCTGATCTGCGCATGGTGAAGCAGGGTCTGCTGCCGCTGTAAATGCTCATTCTCCGGATTTTCCTCCAGGCTCTGCTGCAGGGCACGGCCGATTCTCTCTTTCATCTCTCCCGCCGCCGCACGCGTAAAAGTCACGACAAGAAGCTGATCAATATCAATCGGGTGCACGGGATCTTTCACCATTGCAAGGATCCGCTCTACCAGAACCGCCGTCTTTCCGGAACCGGCCGCTGCGCTGACCAGAAGATTCCGGTCTCTCGTATCAATGACTTTCTGCTGTTCCGCTGTCCATTTTACTGCCATTTATCTCTCCCTCTTCTTTCTGGCTGATTACTTTCTCATACATGGAAAACTGCATTTCTCTTTCCTTTCCGGAAGGCAGTCACTCTTTTTAATCACTTTGTGTTATCTCCTGCATTGCCTTCATCAGCAGTTCCGTGTCCATGCCCTTCAGTTTGCGGTACTCGTATCCCTGAATTTTCTGGTCAAATCCACAGATCCCCTGATATTCACAGTACGCACACGCCGTCGCACCGTCCCGCTGATACGGGGAAATTTTTACATTACCCGAGAAAATGCCCTCTCCGATCTCGCGCACCTTCTTTCTGGTGTACGTACGGATCACATCAAACTGCTCCGGCGATGCTACTTTCGAATAGCTCGTGTAGCTTCCGTCCTTCTTCTTTCCAACCGGAATCACATCGGATGTCGTTCCGTCCTCGAGCACGCGGTCGAGAAGCTCCACAACTTTCCGGTCCGCATTCACAAGACCATCCATCCGCAGCGCTTTCAGCATCCGCCGGCCCCACGCCTCGTCGGTCTCATCCTCCGCCTGATCGAGCATCGGATCATCGATATGATAATAGAACACGCCCGCCGGCTCTACCTGTTTGCCGGGATGCTTTTTCTGTTCCAGCTCCACTGCCGCATCAAGATAGACCGCAAGCTGCAGCTGCAGTCCATAATAAAGCGCCACCAGGTCAAGCAACGTATTTCCCGTTTTATAGTCAATAATTTTCACATAGACCTTATCGTCCGTCTCACAGAGATCCACGCGGTCGATCCGCCCGCGCAGGCGCATTTTTTCATGCTCCGACAGATCAATGTTAATCGCTGACAGCGAGTCCTCCATCGAAAACGAAACCTCGAATTCTCCCGGCTCAAATTCTCCCTGCAGGATCTGCTGCTGCAGTGCCCAGACGGTTCGTTTCAGGATCCGCTTCACGCGGATAATGCGGTACTGGTTCCGGCTTGAGCTCTGGAAAATCGTGTTTCCATAGTCTGCCATCGTCTCCTCCACACACTCCTCGATCAGACGGTCGCGCGTGTCATCAGTCACCGTTTTCCAGGTCTCACCGTTCTCCTGCAGTTTTTTCGAAAACTTCTCAAGCGCTTCATGCATGACCGTTCCCATATCCGCCGCTTTCAGCTCATACTGATCCCGCTCGCGGATCTGGAGACCGAACTCCATAAAGTGGGCAAACGCACACGCCGCATACTTTTCCAGCCGCGTTGCACTGTTTTTTAACGTCTCTCCGTACAGTGCCGATGCCGCACTTCGTCCAATCACACCGTCCGCACAGCGAAGAAACGCCGCTTTCCGATACGTCTCCGCCGGAATTCCCGCCTCCGGATGTGCTGCATACCAGCGGTAAAGCTCCTCAAACAGCGGATCGATCTCTCCCTCCGCCGCTCTGCCAAGCTCCTCCAGAAACAGTGCCTCGCCGGAACGCGGCATTTCCAGTTTTTCCTCCGGTTTTTCCTCTTTTTCAATATCCCGCACCGGAATCTCCGGGAACAGCTTTCGAATCTCATTGATCAGATATGACGGATTCTGCGCCTCGCCGGACGCGCCCGCCTTGGCAAACGAAAGATAGAGCCGCTCCGACGGCTTCGTCAGATTTCGGTAGAGATGAAATTTCTGCTGGTACATCGTCTCCCGCGCCGTCGGGGACAGCTTGGCGTCCGCCCGTTCCAGTTCCTCACGGTCATACTCCGAGAGAATACCGCCGCCCGCGTCGTGGCGCGGAATCAGCCCGTCATTCACGCCGACGAAAAACAGCACGCGGATGTCCTTCAGACGCGACCGTTCATTATCACCGATCAGCACCTGATCCGCGGTCGGCGGAATAATGCCGACAGATGCCTCCGCAAAGCCCGCCTCCAGAATTTCCTGATACTCTGCCAGCGTCATCTTCTCATCGCCCAGCACCTCGACAATTTTGTCCAGCAGCTCCATGACAATGCCGTAAATCTGGCTGTATTCTTTTGCGAACGCCTCCTGTCCCTGCTGTTCAAACTGCTGCCGCCGCTCCTCGAGCTTTTCCTGCATCTGATTCTGCACTGCCAGTGCATACAGCGCCTCGGTCCGCTCCCGCACAGTGGCATCTTTCTTTTTCATCTGCTCCGCAAACGGCTGAACCTCAGCATAGAATTTTTCCCGCAGAAGATTGCGCTGCGGCACTTCATCCGGCTTGATGCCGCGGTAGCCCCTCGTCCAGGTTTCCCCATACGCTTTCAGCCCACGGATACCAAGCGCGAGCACATAGTTTTCCATCGCATCCGTCTCCTCGCGGTCCAGACTCGAAAGGCCGCAGCGCAGATAGCGGAAGACACTTTCGTAGGAAAAGCTCTGCACGACCATCTCGATCGCTGCACGCAGAAATTCCACAAACGGGTTCATCAGTACAGAATGTTTTTCATCCACAAAGTACGGAACACCGCATTTTTCAAAGATTTCCCGCGCATACGTACCGTAAACGGAGAGATCTCCGGTCAGAACGGCGAAATCCTGGTAGCGCATGCCCTCCTCGCGCACCATGCGGCGGATCAGACGCACCGTCTCTTCCAGCTCGGCACGCGGATTCGGCGCTACGCTGATATAGATTCCCCGCTGGTTCGCCTCGTGTCCTGCTGCCGGATTTCCCGTCTTTGCTTCCGGTCCTGATTCCGGTCTTTTTTCTATTCCATTTCCGGAAAAGCCTCTCTTCCCATACCGGAACAGCCTCTGTTCCAGCTGATCCATCGTGCTTCCCGGCCGAAAACGGCCATATCCCGAGCGTCTGACCCAGATTTCCGGCTCCACCGGACACCCTGCTTCGTCTGCCGCTTTCATAAGCTGCTGGACAAGCTGGCGGCTCATCGCAAAAAGCTGATGCGGAATCGCCTTTTTATACGGGTCCTCCCGCTCATCCATAATAATCGTCACATAAACCTTCGCACAGAGCCGGAACAGCTTTCCAAGCACACCGATCTGTACCGGCGTAAATCCGGTAAACCCATCCACCAGCACCTCACTGTTTTTGATCAGCGCCGATTCTTCCAGTTTCCCCGCCAGAACTTCCAGCACATCCTCCGCCGTCACATAACGGTTTTCCAGATATTCCTCAAACGCACGGTAGATCACACCGGTGTCCTTCAGCTTTGCCGCCAGCAGCTTTTTCTCTCCCGTCTCTTCCGCCCACGCATCAAGCTCAGACGGCGCAATCTGGTACTGCTTCAGCTCGGAGATCAGCGATTTCATCTGCGAAACCGCACCGGTTCTTTTTAACGTGCTGCCAAGAATTGTCAGCTCCTTTTTCTTTTCCTGCGCAACGCGCTTCACCACAAGGCTTTTTCCCGTCTCTTCGAGCACCGGATACAGGCTTCCGCCGGTCTCCTCAAAAATACGGTATGCCAGACGCTGGAAACTTAAGATATCAATATTTAAAATACCGCCCGCCGGATGCAGAGACACGAGTTCTTTCTGTGTCTGCATCGTAAACTGCTCCGGCACGACAATCAGATAATTTTTCTCCGGGTGGCGCGCCGCTTCCGCCAGAATTTTTTCATACGCATACCGCGATTTTCCGGCCCCCGAATTTCCCATAATAAACTGCAGGCTCATACTTTGCTCCTCCTGTTCTGATCCACTTCTGCCCCAAAATAAACATAGCTACAGTATAGCAGACTCTTTTTTTTGATGCAATCAACCTGCTGTAGAACGACTTTCATAAAAACCATTCTTCCCACATACATTATAGTAAAAACGCCCGTCTGTTCCGCCCCGCAGACGACTTTCCAAAAAGGAGTGTGCCCGCCCATGAGTTCCAAAACGAAAATTGTTGTATTACATATGAAAGAAGTGGTTTACACCGCTGTTTTTCTTGCTCTCGCGCTGATTCTTCTCGTGGTGTTTCTGATCATGTTCTCCGGGAAGAAGGATTCTGCGAAAAAGCCTTCTGTCACCACTGCTGCTTCCGCCGAAAATGCACGCTACATTCCCGGCATCTACACCTCCACAATCTCCCTCGGCGACCAGACCTTCGATGTGCAGGTCAATGTTGAGCAGGACCGCATCACCGCGATTTCACTGAATAACTTAAGTGAAACCACCGCCGCCATGTATCCGCTCATGGAGCCCGCGCTCGATTCCATCGCCAGCCAGATCTATGTGAATCAGACAACGGAAGGCCTCATCTACGGAGAGGACGACCGCTACACCTCTGAACTGCTCGTCTCCGCGATCAATCAGGCGCTCGAACAGGCTCAAAATCCTTCCGCCGCAGAATCATGATCTTTCCATGAAAAAGGCCTCGAAGCATTCTTCTGCTCCGAAGCCTTTTTTCTGCCGTGCATCTCAAAATTTGATTGTCTGCACCAATTTGGATTATCTTTGTTTCTTTCCGTATTTTCTGTTTTGTTTTTTACAGCTGGTCAAGTTCCTCTCTCCAGAGCTTCACGCACGCATCACTCGGCATACGCAGGTCGCCGCGCGGGGATACCGCAACGCTTCCGACCTTCGGGCCATCCGGCAGGCAGGAGCGTTTGAACTGCTGTGCAAAAAATCTCCAGTAGAACGTTTTCAGCCATTTTAAGATCGTCGCATCATCGTAGACACCGGCAAATGCAAGTTTTGCCACACGGTAAATCTTGAGCGGTTCGTACGTCACACGCAGCATATAATATAAGAAGAAATCATGAAGCTCGTACGGTCCGACAAGATCTTCTGTCTTCTGGGAAATGACACCGTCCTTCGGCGGCAGCAGTTCCGGGCTGACCGGCGTGTCGAGCACATCCAGAAGGATATCGGAAAGTGCTTTTTCCCCGCAGGTGTCCGCATAATACTGTACCAGATGGCGCACCAGCGTTTTCGGTACGGATGCATTGACGGCATACATTGACATATGGTCGCCGTTGTATGTTGCCCAGCCAAGTGCCAGCTCCGAAAGATCACCCGTTCCGATGACCATGCCGCCGGACTGGTTGGCGAGATCCATCAGAATCTGTGTTCTCTCACGCGCCTGTCCGTTTTCATACGTCACATCGTGCTTCTCCGGATCCTGTCCGATGTCGCGGAAATGGAGATTGACGGCCTCTTTGATGTCGACCTCTTTTAAGGTTGCACCAAGGCACCGCGTCAGTTCACAGGCATTCTGATACGTGCGGTCCGTCGTTCCAAAGCATGGCATGGTCACAGAAAGAATCTGGTTTCTCGGAAGGCCGAGCAGATCGAACGCTCTTGCAGTGACGAGCAGTGCCAGCGTCGAATCGAGTCCGCCGGAAATACCGATGACCGCGCTCTTGCAGTGCGTATGCGCCAGACGTTTTTTCAGTCCCATGGCCTGAATATTTAAAATTTCATCACATCGCTGATCCCGGTTGTGCTTATCCGACGGTACGAACGGCCGCGGATCGAAGTAACGGGTCAGCTTTGTTTCTTCTATTGTTAATGAGAACTTAACCACCTGATAACCGTCGGTTCTCTGTTCCGGATACGTGGTCATTCTTCTGCGCTCACTCGTCAGACGATCGACATCGAGATCCGCACAGACGATCTGATTCTCAAACCGTTTTGCCTCGGCAAGAATCGTTCCGTTCTCCGCAATCAGATGCTGTCCGCCAAAGACGAGATCCGTCGTGGACTCGCCCTCTCCGGCTGTCGCATAAATATAACCGCAGATCAGACGTGCCGACTGTGCACTCACGAGGCTTCTCCGATAGCTGTCTTTTCCAACCATCTCATCACTCGCGGAAAGATTGACGATCACCGTCGCACCGGCCAAGGCATGCGCCACACTCGGTGGATTCGGGGTCCAGAGATCCTCGCAGAGCTCTGCAGCAACTTTGAGGCGCGGCATCTCCGCACACTGGAAGAGCAGATTCATGCCGAACGGAACCTCTTTTCCAAAAAATTCCGTTATTGTCACCGCTTCTTTTCCCGGCGTAAAGTGACGCAGCTCATAAAATTCATTGTAGTTCGGCAGATACTTTTTCGGTACGACGCCGAGCAGCTCTCCATGACAGAGTACAGCGGCCACATTAAACAGCTTTCCGCCCTGTTCCCACGGAAGGCCGACAAAAATCAGTGCATCGGTCCCTTTCGTTCCGTCGGCAATCTCTTTTAATCCCTCTTTCGCCGCGTCGATCATCTGGCTCTGCCAGAATAAATCGCTGCAGGTATAGCCGGTCAGCGCCAGCTCCGGGAGTACCATCACTTTTGCGCCCTCGTCCGCCATTTTATGAATGGTTTCCAGAATGACTCTTGTATTTTCTCTGACATCCGCTACTGCCACCGCACAGGAAGCGGCTGCGACTTTTACGAATCCCTGTTTCATCTTTTTATCCCTCCGCTATTTGCTTTTGCGCAGTAATTCTTTCAGATCCTCGGTAGAAAATTCATAGGCGCTGTTGCAGAAATGGCATTTCAGCTCCACCGGTTTTGCTTCCTGAATCATCTCGTTCAGTTCTTTTCTTCCAACCGCAATCAGCGCTTTCGATACACGCTCACGGCTGCAGTTGCAGTAAAACTGGGTCGGCACAGTATCATTGATCACAAGATCCATGTCTCCAAGCAGCTTTTCGAGAATCTGCTCCGGGGTCAGTCCCTCGTCGAGAAATGCGGTAACAGAATTGACTTCTGCCAGACGCTGTTCCAGTTTTTCAATGACTTTCTCATCGCAGAACGGCATCAGCTGAATGATAAAGCCGCCGGCCTGACGGACAGTATTGTCTTTGTTCATCAGCACACCGAGTCCGACGCTGGACGGAACCTGCTCACTCGTTGCAAAATAGTAGGTCAGGTCCTCTGCGATTTCACTCGTCTGCAGAACGCACTGTCCGACGTACGGCTCTTTCAGTCCCAGGTCTTTGATGACATCCATGAATCCGACGCCGACAGCACCTGCCACGTCAAGTTTTCCTTTTTTGTTGGCCGGAATCACGACGTCCGGGTTTCCGACGTAACCTTTTACATTTCCTTTGGAATCTGCTGTTACGGTAATGCCGTTCAGCGGTCCGCCGGCATGGATGCGCAGGGTCAGAAGGTCTTTATCTCCCTTCATCATAACGCCCATCATCGCACCTGCCGTCAGAAGGCGGCCCAGCGCTGCGGTTGCAACCGGGCTCGTGTTGTGATCCTGGCGTGCTGTCTCTACGGTTTCTCTTGTTGTCGCTGCAAACGCACGAATCTGTCCGTCTGCCGCTGTTGCTCTTACAATATAATCCATGTTTCTCTCCTATTTCTCACTTTTTCCTTTTTCTCTTGCTACGACATAAATACGTTCGCTCTCCGGTCTCGGCGCATCCTTTGTGAATGCATCGTAGGCCGTCACAAACTCCATGCCTGCCTCTTCCAATAAGCGGCGGATCGTCGCAAGATCGTAAGCTCTCTGATAATGTACCTCTTCAAATTTGCGGTACAGATCGGAATCTTCTCCCTCCGGGATGAAAATGGCAAGCTCATATTCGTTGATCTCTTCCTCCGGGTCATAGTAATTATCCCAGATGAAGCTTGCCTCTTCGCGGTTTTCCGCAATCGTAGTCTCACCCATCTGTTCATATTTATACTTGGTATTCAGATCAAAGATAAACATGCCCTTCGGGTCCAGATAATTGTTGACGAGCGAGAAGACTTCCCGCAGATCGTCTTCCTCCAGAATATAGTTGATGGAATCGCAGATGCTCACGACCGCTTTCACGGTTCCGTAAAGCTCAAATTCCCGCATATCCTGAAGCAGATATAAAATGTTTAAGCCGGACTCGGCGCGTTTTTCACTGGCAATCTCGAGCATATCCTCGGAGTTGTCCACGCCGATCATATCGTAGCCCTCTTTGGCGAGCAGCTCAGTCATGTTTCCCGTTCCGCAGCCAAGATCGAGCACCAGTCCGTCTTCCACCTGATATTCTTTTAAAAGCTGAATCAGATATTTGCTCCAGGCAGGGTAGTCCACGTTGTCCATGAACATGTCATATACCTGGGCAAAACTGGTATAACTTTCATTCATCTTTCTTTTCTCCTTCATCGTTTCCAGTAGCTACGCCTTATTGTATCACATCACACAGGGCAACTCAATATACGAAAAGACCTGCAGGATCCCTGCAGGTCTCATTCACTCCCCGAGTTGGGCTCGAACCAACAACCCTTCGGTTAACAGCCGAATGCTCTACCATTGAGCTATCGAGGATTATTTAATTGAAGATATTTGATATACCTTCAAAACCGCATACACTACACATCTATCATTCCATCTCTGTGAACACAACCAATTAGGTCAAGCCCTCGACCGATTAGTAACAGTCAGCTCCATGCCTTACGGCACTTCCACCCCTGCCCTATCTACCTCGTCGTCTTCAAGGGGT